>JAIXVG010000074.1 GCA_027483145.1 Planctomyces sp. | reverse complement strand
GGTACCTAAAGCGATGCCGAGTAAAGCAGCGGCTTCTGGCAATCGCAGAATGCCGTAGTAGCCATCGGTCTTAGGTGAAAGTCTACAAACTCGTTTCGGCGTTTTCGCTTTTGATGAAAAGAACCCGACCACTCACGTAGTCGGCTCGGCTGGGGTTCGAAGAAGTGGCCTTCAGTAGAATTTGAACGGTTTAGCTTTAATGGTTTAGGTAGTGGCCAGTTGCCCTTAAATTTGGAAGCGCTAGTATGCAATCGATCTGTTCACGCTGGGCGTTTTCTTTACTGGCCGCTTATGGATTGATGTCGCCTGGGTGCCAGGGGCTGGGGCCTGATTTTTCGGGGTCGCGAGACTCGGTCGGTCGTGCCCGAGTCGATCGGCCCGCCTCTGAAGCGATGCGTCGTACGACATCGACCGAGCAGATGTCTCAGCCAGTTCGCGTCGCGAGCCGGTCGATGGGGAAAAAGAAAACCGAGTGGCGCGATCCGTTTCTGGAAGAGTAAGCCATCTCAAAAAGGGGTCCAATCGAGGGAAGCTCGGGGGGCGGTCGACTCGACCCGGGTCACGCGGCGAAGCAATCGACCGGGCCGCAAATTCCCTGTTTATCGCTTGTTTGGGCTGAATTCTGGGCCTGAGAGTCCGATTCGGGGCGGGCGTCAGTTGCGACGAAAGTCGCTGAGCATTAACGTCTTAGGCTACGCTTGCTGCACCGTTCTCAACTGGACGGGCAGCAAAATCTCGCGAACACTGGTTGTTGCATTTCCAATCTGGCAGCACGTGCTGTCTGGAGAACCGGGATGCGACTTGGAAAGACGAACTGGCATGTACGACGTAACGCTGATTCCTGGTGATGGTGTTGGTCCCGAGATTGCCGAAGCGACTCGTCGCTGTGTTGAAGCGACCGGAGTGAAGATCAACTGGGATGTCCAGGAATGCGGGATCGAAGTCATTGAGAAGGTGGGCAAGGTCCCCGAATCGGTTTTGACATCGATTCGCAAGAATAAAGTTGCCCTCAAGGCGCCAATCACGACCCCCATTGGCAAGGGCTTTCGCAGCGTCAACGTCTTCTTGAGACAAGAGCTGGGGCTGTTTGCCTGCTTGCGGCCATGCAAAAGCTATCCCGGTGTGCGGACTTACTTCTCGGAGTCGAATGTCAACCTGGTAGTCGTACGCGAGAACACCGAAGACCTCTATGCCGGTGTTGAGTTCGAAGCAGGTCTCCCGGCAACGGCCGACCTGATTGCCAGCATCAATAAGGCTGCTACCGGTAAGAAGATTTCGACGGGTGCGGCGACCACGGGTGTCAGCATTAAGCCGATCTCCTACGAAGGGACCCGCAACATCGCGAACTTCGCGTTTGATTATGCCGCCAAGCATGGCCGGAAGTCGGTCACCAGCGTCAGCAAGGCGAACATCATGAAGTTCACCGACGGGCTGTGGTACAACGAAACCCGCGCGGTCGCGCTGGCCTACGGCTCGAAGTTTGAGCAACCAGAACTGGCTAAGGGTGTCACTGCTGATTCCGAGCTGGCAGGCAAAGTGGTTGATGGAAGCCAAGTCCATTACATGGAGCGGCTAATTGACAATATGTGCATGCAACTGGTGCAGAAGCCGGAGTTGTATGACGTGATTCTGCTGCCGAATTTGTACGGCGACATTTTGAGTGACCTGTGTGCCGGTTTGGTGGGTGGCCTGGGTGTGGCACCCGGAGCCAACTATGGTCCCGACGCCGCCATCTTCGAAGCAACCCACGGCAGCGCGCCCAAGTACAAGGGCCAGAACAAGGTCAACCCAACCGCATTGATTCTGTCGGCCAAGCTGATGCTCGAACATTTGGGCGAAGCGAAAGCAGCCGATTGCCTCGAAAAGGCGGTGAGTGCCGTGATCGCCGAAGGGAAGAACGTTACCTACGACTTGAAGGCCAGCCGAACAGACCCAACTGCAGTTGGGACGAAAGAGATGGCGGACGCGATTTGCGCCAAGGTGAAAGAGTTGATGTAGCCCGCCAGTCTTTTGCGGATCGCGCGATATGTCGCGGCCGATTGAGATTTTGTCTGGTCAAGCGCAAGACATTAGCGCTCGGTCCCTTCGTCCAATGCTTTGGGCTGTCTCTGGCCTTTACTGGGTTGGAGTGTCGCTGCGGAATTGTGCGTTCCACTGGGGGATGAGGCCTGTTGTACAGGCAAGTGTTCCCACGATTAGCCTGGGGAACATCACGACGGGTGGAACGGGAAAAACCCCGTTGACCGCCTGGGTGGTTAATCAGCTTTTGGGTTGCGGCCAGAAGCCAGCCATCTTGAGCAGGGGCTACGGCCGCCTCTCGTCAACGGATTCATCCGATCCATCGCGGAACTTGCCGAGTCACAACGACGAGTACCTGGTGCTGGCCGATCTTTGCCCCGGGGTACTGCATTTGCAGGGGGTGAATCGCTGTGCCAATGCTCAGCGGGCGAGTGGGGAACATGGTGCCACGGCGCTTGTGCTGGATGATGGGTTTCAGCATCGACAGTTGGGTCGGTCGCTGGACATCGTGCTGGTTGATGCGACGAATCCCTGGGGGTATGGGTATCTGTTACCGCGGGGATTGTTGCGTGAGACCGTATCGAGCTTGAAGCGAGCCAGTTTTGTCTGCATCACGCGAGCGAACCTGGTATCGCCCGATCAGCTAGGTGCGATAAGAGGCCTTATTGCCCGCTATTTGCCAGAAGACCGCATCGCGGAAGTCGAGTTTCAACCTGTCGGCTGGCGGATGCTGTCGGGAGAGGTGCAGCCATTAGCGTCCAGTGATGAGCCGGTGCTGGCGTTTTGTGGCATCGGGAACCCGCAAGGGTTTCGGCACACCCTTCAAGCGGCTGGGGTTGAGATAGCCGAACTGGTCGAGTTTCCCGACCATCACCACTACGGCGAGACGGATATCGCGAGATTGGCTGAGCGAGCCGATGCGCTGAACTGCCACAGATTGGTGACAACTCACAAGGACCTCGTCAAATTGTCTCCCCAGTCACAATTGCCAGAGGGGTCATTAGAAAGATTTGAGCTTCGCGCGCTGGCAATTGGCCCGATTTTCCGTTCAGGTGAACGCGAATTAAAGCAGATGTTGCAGGAAGCGGTTGAGAGACCTGTGACAACGTGATTGGCGTCGAAGCGGAGATAGCCCTGCTGGCGTGCGCTAGAGGTGGAGCGTGGTCGGAAATGCGGATTGAGATTGAACCATTTACGGTGAATAAGCGGTTTGCTGTAGCGATCAGTCGTGGCTCGTTTAGTGTGTCGCGCAATTTGCTGGTGAAGGTTATTGATGACGGGATTGAAGGCTGGGGAGAAGCTGCTGAATTCACGCTTCCCCTTCCGTCCCTGGCAGAAGATCCTTCAGCGAGAGGTTTGGCGCCTGGCACCATTCCCGCTAATTCGGCACCGGGAAAACTGGTGCAGCCTTATGAAGTTGTGCTGAAGGACCTGGAAAAATCCCAAGAGCTATTGGCTGCTGTTGCCCCCTGGAGCCGTCATGAGGCAGAAGTGATATTGAAGCGGCATGCGATTGGCTCGGTCGCGCGGGCAGCGATTGATTTGGCGCTGCATGATTGGGCCGGTAAACGGGTTGGTCAGCCAGTCTGGAAGTTGTCTGGCCTTCAAAGGGCACCACGGCCCCTCACATCAGTGACGATTGGGATCAATAGTCCCGAAGGTGCTCAGGAGAGGGTTCGTCAATGGTTGTCGCTGGGGACGATTGGCGTCTTCAAAGTGAAGTTGGGGGCAGACGCGGGAATACTGGCAGACAAAGCCATGTTTTCTGCTGTTCGGGATGTTGTCCCCGCAGAGACGCCGATTAGTGTTGACGCGAATGGTGGTTGGAGCCTGAAGGACGCCATCGAAATGTCGCGATGGCTGGCTGACCTGGGTGTCGACCATCTCGAGCAGCCTTTGCCATTGGGACGCGAGGCAGACTTGCCAAAGCTGTTTGCCGTCACGCCAATCCCCATTTTGCTCGATGAGAGTGCTCAGTCGCTGACGCAGGTGGGGCACTTCAAGGGATTATGTCACGGGATCAACATTAAGCTGATGAAGTGTGGCGGCGTGACGGAAGCACTGCGGATGATTCATGCAGCGCGGGCACTCGATCTGAAGGTGATGCTGGGTTGCTATTCTAATACCGCACTGGCCAACACAGCCGCTGCCCATTTGGGTTCGCTGGTTGACTATTTGGACTTAGACAGCCATTTGAATTTAATCGATGATCCATTTGTGGGGGCCACCTTTGCTGACGGTGGACTGGTCCTTAATGAGCAGCCTGGATGGGGAGTATCGCGTGCCTAGTCATCCCAAGTATACCGCAACTGAAAGCCTGGCTGTGCTGTTCCACGGCGGCATGCACTCGGTCAATGGCAAGACGGGGCTGGCTCTGGCGCGGTTTGCACCAGAGCGAGTGAAGGTGATGATTGATAGCGAGTCGGCTGGTCAATCATTGAAGGCGTTAACTGGGATTCCGTTGGAGCACGACATCCCTATTGTGGCGACGGCCCAAGAAGCTCTTCGCCATCAACCAGAGGTGCTGGCGATTGGAATTGCCCCCAGCGGCGGAAAGTTACCCGTCGCTTGGCAGAACGACTTGGTCGCGGCGGTAAAGGGGGGGATGTCGATTTTGAATGGGCTGCATACCCGACTGGAGGGGCATCCCGAATTAACGCCACATTTAGGTGATAAGCAGTTCATTTGGGACATTCGGGTTGAGCCAGCTAACCTGCCGATTGGTTCGGGGGCGGCACGCCTTTTGAACTGCCAGCGAGTCTTATTCGTTGGGACCGATATGGCTGTCGGGAAGATGTCGGCCGCGATTGCGCTCCATCGCGCGGCCAAAAACCGAGGGTTGCGATCTAAGTTTATTGCCACGGGTCAAACCGGGATCATGCTGGAAGGGGATGGTATTCCGCTGGACGGAATTCGCATCGACTTTGCTTCAGGCTCGGTACAGCAGGAAGTGGTGACTGCTGCCCAAACACACGAGATTGTGTTTGTTGAAGGTCAGGGCTCGCTCTTGAACCCTGCTTCGACAGCGACGCTGCCGTTATTAAGGGGGACGCAGCCGACGCATTTGATTCTTGTTCACAAAGCGGCCTTCACCCACTTGAAAGACTTCCCCTGGATTACCGTTCCGCCACTGAAGGAAGTCGTGACCATGTACGAAACGGTTGTACGAGCAGCCGGGGCGTTCTACCCAGCAAAGGTTGCGGGAATTGCCCTCAATTCAATAGGTCTGACCGACGCTGAAGCAGCCTACGAATGCGCCCGCATTACGGCAGAGACCGGTCTACCTTGCCAGGATGTCGTTCGATTCGGCGGGCAGGGGCTGTTAAGCGCGATCAGGTAGATGATGATGGGCTGACGAAGAGGATAGCGACGGTCTGAACAGACCTAAAGTGATTCCAAGATTGGTGTGGCAATATCGAGGTTCGGTACTCTTCGGCCACATCGAATCGGCCTGTTAGCGAGTTGGACTTTCTTTAAGAAGATCCCTTGCTGACGCTGCGGGCTACGACTGGTTAGCCAAACTGTTCGTAACTATCTATTACCACACGATCAAGCACGCGATCACACTCACTCCTTCCTTAGCCCTCAGCGTCGGCGAGGGGCTTATTCGCACTAGCTTTTCAACTGGACAGCGGCAGGTACAGCGTTTAGTTGAACATCAGTTTCGACATGACAAGGATTTAATGAAGACTGACCGACGATGATTGGGGAATTCGAGAGTATCCAACGAGTCAAACGCCACTGCTGGCAAGCCAGCCATGGCACCCGACGATCTTTAACCACCACTAGTTGGCTCGCTGATCTCGCCACTCCTTGACTGTTACAAAGCCTCCTTCCGGTGGCACTTCGCAGGTGATGGCGCCGTCCTGGCTGGTGACAAAAATGGTTGCTTGTTCGCCATAGGTCCCCTTCACATGTTGCAAGCTATCTTGCTTCCCCTGGCTGGAAATGGCATAGGCGCAGCCGGTCCAGGCGGCGAATGCAGGTGGGTTTGAAGTGCGGCCTCCATGATGGGGAACGACCAGGACTTCGCATGGTTGTCGCGGTGAGGCCAGCAGAGTCTTGAGGCCGTTGCGTTCGAGGTCACCGGTGAGCATCAAACGCTGCCCGCGATAGTTGAGCCGGAGGACGATGCTGGCGGCGTTGTCACGCTCGGGTTTAAAGGTGCGTGCGGGGTGCAGGATATCGCACTCGACCTGGGGATCGATCAGAAGGCGTTCCCCTGCCCCAATCGTTTTGCACGGGATGCGGTAGCGAGTGAGGGCGCTTGCAACTCGTGCTACTTCCGCTTGTGACAGGTCCAGAAAATGGGGCGAGACGATGACGCGGCCAATCGGCAGCTTGCGGGCCAGGTCGGGAATCCCGTTGCAATGGTCTGCATCGGCGTGAGAGATGACGACTGCGTCGAGACGTTGATGGCCCAAGGCGCGAACAGCTCGGAAGACTGTTTCGGCAGCCCGCTCGGGTTGACCTAAGCTCCCCGCATCATACAGGAGTGTTTGGCCATTAGGGAATTCGACCAGTACCGCGAGGCCATGACCCACAGCCAGAGTTGTCAGCCGCAAGCGGCCAACAACCGGTGGCCAAGCAACAATGAAGCACCAGCAAAGAACCCAGAGACCAACCAGATACGGGAAGCTGGTTCTGCGTTTGAGCAGGGTTGGGGCCAATAAGCCACTGAGAGCAATCAGGCCGAATCCGACCAGCCACCAGGTTGGGACTGGAGGGACGGAAATCAGCGATCCGGGTAAGTGAGCCGCTATTTGAATAATGAACAGTGTGAGGTCTAACAGGCTTTTCAAAAGAAAGGCGATGGGCCAGCCGAGGATGGGGATCGTTAACGCAAGGCAGAGGTAGGCATAACCCAGCCAGAGAGTTAAGAGAACAAGGGGTGCCACGAGAATATTGGCCACGATTCCAATCGGGCTAATCAGGTAAGACTGAGCGGCAATGATGGGACTGGTGATGGCCCAGATGAAAAAGCTGACAAGTAGTGTTTGCTTGATCGCTCTTGCGATGGCCAAGATGAGTTCGCTGATCGCTGAGTTGGATGAGTCGAGAGCGTGGGAGTTACCCGCATCAGAATCTTTGTCCCAGTTTGCGAATCGAAGCAGGACCATGACCGACAGTACGGAGAGCTGAGCACCCGTTTGGAAGAGGTCACTGGGATTGAGCCATAAGAGAACGACCACCGCAAAGGCCAGCGAGTTCCATGAACTGACCGGCCGATAGGAAAGTCCAGCCCCCGCTAATGCTAGCGCAACGACCGTGGCCCGGACGACAGGGGGGTTCGACTCAACCAACCAGCAGTAGCCGACAAGGCCAATTGAAATCACTAGCAATGCAGTTCTGCGTGAAGATCCTGCCGCTCGTGCGATGATCCACATGAGTTGCCACACAATTCCGATGTTTAAACCAGAGATTGCCAGTAAGTGCAGCGTACCGCTGGCGATGAATTCGTCTCGCAGTTCGGGCTCTAATTGTGAACGCGAACCTAAGACCAGCGCCTCTGCTACGGTTGCTTCCCGTTTGGGCATTTGCTGGTGGAAGACTCGTGAAGCTTGTTCCCGCAGGCCGGCCCGCAAGCGAATGAGGAGTAGGCGCGGGTAGCAATCACCGAACAGATTCGCTTGCCATTCATCGCCAGAGTGATGGGCGAGCGTAATGGCTTCGATTCGATCGATGCGCAAGATCGAACGAACTCCATGCGACCAAAGCCAGTGACGAAAATCGAATTCCCCGGGATTGGCGGGTGGATCGGGGAGGGCCAGCCAGCCGATGGTGGTGATTTGGCGACCAACGAACTTGCCTGGCAAGCGTCCTGCGGAGGTGAGGCGGATCAGTCCCGTTGCAGGCTGCCAGCCTTGGCCGGTATCGATTGCCGTGGCAGCAATGACGACCGATGTTCGCCATTCGACATCGGGCACGTTGGGGTTGGGGCTGCGCGTTTCACGATAGGCGGGAAGTTCGACAACTTCGCCTGTGAGGGAAATCAGCCGACCTTCGCTGGTGGCAAACTGGCTGGCGTCGTTCAAGGGGACTTGCCACCAGTATTGGTGATGTCGCATCGCAAACAGCCCTGCTGTGGCGATCACGACGCACATTAATGACCAGACGCTTCCTCGTTGGTTTTGCTGGTGGACAGCTAGACGTGGTTGCAAAACGCTCTGCCGGAAAAGCCGGGACCGTGATTTACCGAGGGAAACCTGCCACCGACCGGGTTTTGAAACAGTCTCCAGGCCTTTTTGCACCAAGACCATCGCGGCCGCGATGAGCGTAACGGGCCAGAGAATGGCTGGCGTGAGAGGAATTGCTCGATCGAGTGCAATCCCTGCTGCTGCGGCCAGGGCAAGAACCACAAATGGTGCCCGGAGCGAGTGAGGGGGGCGATCGGACGAGATCATAGTCCCTCACACAGGGGGATGGCGGGGTGTGGGGCTTCAGGGCTGGGACCAACCGCGCCGCTTTGACCCGCATCACGTGTGACTCAAGCTGGCTCGACCGCAAGATCGAAGACGGCCTTTCCGTCTGCTTTGTGGTAACACACGCTGTTTCCGCCCAACGGAAGTCTACTCGATACCCCACTCCAGATGGCAACCTTCGCAGCGAAAGCCAACGAGGGTGGCAGTGCCTGGAATGATCTGGTTCGCAGAGTCGACGATCCCATCGTCAAGTTGTCGCGGCTCGACCACGCCATACCCACAATGTGGACATGTACGATTTTCAAACAGGTGACGTGCCCGGTCAATGATGCTCATCGCCTGCCGAATATGAGGCCGGCCGTTGGCTTTTCCGGGGCGGTGAAACTGTAGGATCATGCGGGTTTTGGACGCCTCAGCATCCTGCGGC
>JAIXVG010000415.1 GCA_027483145.1 Planctomyces sp. | reverse complement strand
GGATGGCGAGGTGATCGAGGGGCACGGAGTAATGGATGAATCCTATCTCACCGGCGAGCCTTTCAAAATCACTAAAACCCGTGGCTCAACGGTGATTTCGGGTGCAATCAACGGCGATTCTGCATTGACCGTTCGGACAACGAAGCGAGCGGCCGATTCACGCTATGCGAAAATCATGGAGGTGATGCGCGAGTCAGAAAGTCAGCGACCACATCTCCAGCGACTGGGCGATCAACTCGGAGCGATTTACACCCCCGTCGCACTCAGTTTTGCTTTGTTGGCCTGGGCAATCAGTGGCGAATCTGTTCGTTTTCTATCGGTTTTGGTCATCGCCACACCGTGCCCTCTGCTGCTCGCCATCCCGATTGCTATTATCGGTTCAATCTCCCTTTGCGCGCGGCGAGCGATCATTGTCAAGAGTCCCGTCGTACTTGAGCAGATTGCAGCGTGTCGAACTGCAATTTTTGACAAGACTGGAACGCTCACGTATGGTGAGCCAAAGCTCACAGGCCAGCTCATTGCCACTGGCTTTTCACAACGAGAGGTCTTGACTCTTGTGGCCAGTCTGGAACGCTACTCCAAACATCCGCTGGCCCGCGCCATCCTTACAGCAGCAAAGGAGGAGAAGATCAATCTCCCGGAGGCTACAGAAGTCTATGAAAAGCCGGGCCAAGGGTTAAGCGGAACGGTTTCTGGCCATCAATTGCAGATCACAAGCCGGGGCAAGCTCACGCCCCAAATGCTCCCAGGAGCCGATCAGTTACCGCCTCTGGCCGGCGGACTTGAGTGCGTGGTGTCAATCGACAATCGCTATGCGGCAGCGTTGCGTTTTCACGACTCACCGCGAGCTGAGAGCCGCTCGTTCGTGAACCACTTGGGGCCGAAGCATCGCTTCACACATGTGATGATCGTGTCAGGAGACCGCGACTCCGAGGTGAGATACCTCGCCGATCAAGTGGGTATCACCGAGATCTACGCCGGAAAAAGCCCGGAAGAGAAACTTGCGATCGTTCGCAAGGAAACCGTCGCGGCCAAGACACTTTATGTAGGCGATGGAATCAACGATGCTCCAGCAATGATGGCAGCCACTGTGGGCATTGCGATCGGACAGAACAGCGATGTGACCGCTGAAGCCGCAGGCGCCGTGATCATGGATAACTCGCTCAAGAAGGTGGACGAATTCATTCACATCAGCCGACGGATGCGGAATATCGCGCTCCAGAGCGCGGTTGGTGGGATGACTCTCAGTGTGATCGGCATGGTTTTCGCCGCTACCGGTCATCTGAATCCGGTGAGCGGTGCCATCATTCAGGAAGTTATCGATATCCTTGCCATGTTGAATGCATTGCGGGCAGCGTTACCTCCGAAAGTCATTCACGATCTGTGACTCAACGTGAATGACTGGTTGGGTAGCTGTGCCTGACGCCAGTTGACATTCCAAACGGTTGCCCCAAAACACGCTTGTACGTCGACACAAACGCCAGCGATCTCGACTCAAGCGCTCTCAATGGTGTATTGAAAAGTCGGCCTGTACCGGTGGTGTCAACGGAGCGCATCCGTTGGCACATTTGCTTCAAGTAGGGCATGAACCTGCTCGCAGACGTTCTCGACCGCAAAACCGAAATGCTGCATGAACTCGGGACCGGGGGCAGAAGCCCCATAAGTATCGACCCCGATCATCGCAATCCCGTCACCCACATATGATCTCCAGCCGAGGGAGACACCGGCTTCAATGGCAACTAAGGGCATTGATCGGGGCAACACGCTCTCGCGATACAACTTCGGTTGCCTCGAGAACAATTCGGCGCTCGGCATACTAATGACTCGGGCATAGATGCCCTCATTTGCCAAATATTCACGGGCTTCCAAAGCAAGATGAACTTCAGAACCGCCTGCAACCAGAATGATGTCTGGTCTGGTGCAAGTCCGGCTGTCCACCAAAATACACGCACCGTTCCCGACCCCCGCAGCGATTCCAAAAAACATCGCCGGGTCGAGGATAGGGAGCGGCTGGTGAGTCAGCACAAGGGCGACAGGACCCTCAAGTAACTCAATCGCAGTTTTCCAGGCGATCGCCGAAGAAGAAACCGGGGGGCGAAAGGAGTCCCCGCCACCACCGGACGTCGTGTCGCTCAGAGACATCAAGTGTCGGCAGCGGTTGGGCGGGCTACTCAAACACTAGAGTCGGAAAGCGACTCGACCGTGGAATTACTGCTCGAAACGCCGTTCAGCATCCGGTTGATTGAGACCAGTACTCTTGGAGTTTAAAGCGTCACGCAGGCTTCTGGAAAACACAAATGGACGACCCGTGTCGCCGTAAGTCCATATCTTTGACAGAAGTGTCATCCGAGGATTTGGACTGACGACGATTACTGAGCGGTCGAAAGAGGACTTCAGCAGCCTGCGAGTACCTGGTCAGTCGTTGTGCTCCAGTCGGTACCAAAACGAGTGGACGCCTTATCGTTCTGCTTTTCAGTTGGTTTCGTAACAGCAACTTAACCAATTTGCGTAACCGATTTTCTAAGCTGGGCGGCTGCAATGAGAAAGAACGATGCACCAATAATCGTTAAGGCGAGAAATTGGGGCCACACAGCCGCAAGGCCAGCACCACGAAAGAGGATCGCCTGTGCCAAGATGACGAAGTGCGTGGTCGGAGCCAGCAGCATCGCGTTCTGAACCGCTTCAGGCATGCTTTCACGCGGGGAAGAATTGCCCGAGAGCATTTGCAATGGCAACAGAATGAGCACAGCCAACAACCCGAACTGTGGCATTGATCGTGCCAACGTTGCCATCCATATGCCCATCGAAGTGGCTGCAAAAAGATGAAGGACTGTACCGATCATGAACAATCCAAGCGATCCTTCTATCGGAACTTGCAAGATTCCTTGCACCACAAACACCAATGAAAACGCAGATGAAAACAAAACCACGACGCTCATCGACCAAATCTTCGCCAACATGATCTCCGTTGGTGTTACTGGCATCACCAACAGATGTTCGATGGTCCCATGCTCACGTTCGCGAATCAGTGCAGCGCCAGTCAAAATGATCGAAAGCATCGTGACGTTATTGATGATCTCCATCAGTCCGCCAAACCAGATCTGGTTAAGATTGGGGTTGAAACGGGCTCGCAGGGCTAACTCGACCGGCTCTACTGGACTTGTACGATAGTGAAGTACAAATTCATTGACTTCGCCAAGGACCATCTGCTGGATATAGTTGCTCCCTGAAAACGCTTGTCCCATTTGTGTAGCGTCGACATTCAATTGAACAGCAGGAGATTTTCCGTCCAGAACATCACGCTGAAAGTTTGGAGGGATATCGAGCACGAATGTGTATTTGCCAGCATCCATCCCGCTGTCGATGTCCGCCAGCGAGATCATCGCAGGCGGTTTGAAATTCGGTAGGAAGAAGGCTGCAGCGATGCGTTGGGACAACGGGGAATCGTCTTCATCGACAATCGCGATGGGCGCTTTGTTGAGAGTCTCTGGCATCGCGGTGGCCGAGACATAGATTGCAAGTGTAAAAGCGTGAACAATCAGCACCAGCATTACGGGATCTCGAATGAGACTCCAAAGTTCTTTGATCCCCAGTCGGTAAGTATTGCTAAGCGATGGCATTCTTATGCTTCTTGCTTCTTGAGCAAGACAATCGATAAACCAAGGATCACAGGCACTGCAATCAGTAGTGGCCAGAAAGAGCTTTGTAAACTTGCGAAGCCCAACCCCTTGTTAAAAACGCCGCGACTAATAGTTAGGTAGTGAGATGCCGGATAGACACTGCCAATCACGGCTGCGGGACCCACCAGCGAAGAGACTGGGCTCAGCATCCCAGAAAACTGCATCACGGGAATCATCGTCCCAAGCATGGTCATGAACAGAGCGGCAATCTGGCTGCGGGTGAACGCCGATACAAACAAACCAAACCCGGTTGAGAAAATGACATAAGGAATCGTAGCAGCCACCAGAGCAAGAAAATTGCCTTTGACGGGAACGCCGAACAACGAGATGGACATAAGTGACATCAATAGAAAGTTCAGCAATGCTAATGCGACGTACGGCAACTGCTTACCCAGGAGAAACTCGCTGCGCGTGACCGGAGTCACGTAGAGATTCAAGATCGATCCAAGCTCTTTCTCTCGTACTACTGAAAGAGCTGCAAGCATGGCAGGGATCATCATCAGCAACATGGGAAAGTCTGCTGGAACCATGGCTGGTAAACTAAGCACGTCGGGGTTGTAACGAAATCGCGTTTCCACAAAAGCTGGGATGACAGGCGACGCATTCCCGACGACCGCGTGTCCTGCTTTTTGCGATGCTCGGTCTTGAAGCCAACCTTGATGCATTCCCATCACGTAGCCTTGTACCGTTTCGGCTCGACGCGGCATGGAACCATCGACCCAGGCACCAATTTGTACCGCGTTACTTACTTTCCCAAATGCATCGACTTGGCCAGTTCCTTTCCGTTCAACGTCCCGTCCAAAGTCTGGTGGTATCTCGATGGCGAGCGATATCTCACCAGCGCGCATGCGTCGATCCAAATCCGCGTAATCCAATATCGGTGCCTTCTCCATAAAGTAACGCGAACCCGAGAGATTCAGCGAATAGTTCTCGCTAAGCATCGATTGGTCACGGTCAAGAACCGCATAAGTCATATTGTCGACATCCAGACTAATCCCGAATCCTACAACAATCATCAAGATCGCCGTGCCGAGCAAAGCCATCGTTGCGCGGACTGGGTCACGTGTCAGTTCGAGAGTTTCGCGAAGTGTGTAACTCCACGCTCGCCCAAAACTAAACCGAGTTGTTCTTGCAGACGGAACAATCTTTTGTGGTCCTGGGGTGCTAGCTGATGCATTTAACGTATCTAACTCGGCTAATGCCTCATGCTCCTCTTCCAGCAGATAACTGATAATTGCCAAATCGAGCGACTTGACCCCACGCTTTCGGACTACTTCTTTGGGCGTGTCCGTCACGAGGACTTTCCCGTTATTCATCAAGGATATCCGATCACATCGATCGGCCTCGTTCATGAAGTGAGTCGAAATAAAGATGGTGACATGATCGTTGCGAGACAAATCGATCATTAGTTGCCATAGGCTATCACGTGCAATCGGGTCCACGCCCGATGTCGGTTCATCGAGGATCAATAGCTCTGGCTTGTGAACCATTGCGACGGCCATGGACAACCGCTGTCGTATTCCAAGCGGCAGATTATCCGGCATCGTGTCATCTACTGTATCGAGCTCAAACCGCTTTAACATCTCAGTTACGCGATTTGGAATCTCTGCACTTGGCATTGCAAACAGCCGTGCGTGCAGTACCACATTCTGCTTCACTGTCAGCTCTGAATACAACGAGAACGACTGTGACATGTAGCCGACCTTTCGTCGCGTGGAAAGGTCTTGGGCGTCAACTTCGTGGCCGAACAACAAGGCGCGTCCCTCGCTTGGTGTCAGCAATCCAGTCAGCATCTTCATCGTGGTTGTTTTGCCACAACCGTTGGAGCCGATGAACCCAAAGATCTCGCCGCGACGAATCTGGAAGCTTACGTGATCAACGGCAACGAAGCCGCCAAAACGCATAGTAAGGTCATTCGCTTCGATCGCAAATGAGCCAGGTATCGCGCTGTTATCGGCCGAGGCCGCAAGAGGCGGAACGATAATGGCATGATGATTCGCTCCCCGCCCTTCCGGGAGCAAAGCTAGAAAAGCTTCATCCAGCGCCTTCTTCTTGGTGCGAGAAAGCAAATCCGAAGGTGTCCCTGTGGCCAAGACTTTACCCGCATCCATAGCGACCAACCAATCGAATTGATTGGCTTCTTCCATGTAGGCCGTTGCAACGATGACACTCGTACCGAGGCGTTCGCTTCGTATGTGTCTAATCAGATCCCAAAACTGTTTGCGAGCCAAGGGATCGACGCCCGTCGTTGGCTCATCCAAAATGAGAAGATCAGGGTCGTGAATCAGCGCGCAGCACAGTCCCAGTTTTTGTTTCATTCCACCAGATAGCTGCCCGACGGGGCGATTAAGGAATGGCCGCAACCCGGTGCTGCTGGTCAGCTCATCGATTCGCTTCCTTCGACCCGCAGCGTCATGTCCAAACAGTCGCCCAAAGAACTGCAAGTTTTCTTCAACGGAAAGGGTGGGGTAAAGATTCTTGCCCAATCCTTGAGGCATAAAGGCAATTTGCGAACATACCTTGCGTCGGTGACTTGCAAGTGCCATGTCGCCGCCAAGCGATATCACAACTCCTTGCTGAACCCTTCGCGAACCAGCGATTAAGGAAAGTAGGCTTGACTTTCCAACTCCGTCGGGCCCGATCACACCAATCATCTTTGCCGCAGGAAATGTGACTGAGATCGAATCCAATGCCACTGTCGTGCCATAACGCTGGCTGACGTTGCTCAAGCTCGCAACCGATAGAGTCTCGACTTCTGGCTGAGCAGTCATTCCGGAACCTTTATTTGCAAGTACTCGGGCCATCTTGCGTTGGGATCAATCTTTAGCCACGCGATCCCAGGCAAGCCGGTCTTCACTTGTTCGAAATGCTTGTGGAGCAATTCATGGTTAATCTGCGCTTTGACACGAAACATCATCTTCTGGCGTTCGCTGGCCGTCTCAACTGTCTTGGGAGTGAATTGAGCCGTACTGGAGACATACGAGATTTCGGCCGGTATGACGTACTGAGGAAATGCATCGAGCACAACATGGACTT
>JAIXVG010000267.1 GCA_027483145.1 Planctomyces sp. | reverse complement strand
GATGGTGAACTGGAATTGTTTCACCTTGAAAATACCGACGAATTAGCCGTTGGGATGTACAAGATTCTGGAGCCGAAGGCTGAGTTGCGGACGGTTGCTGCGAAACAGGTGCAAGTGGCCGATATCGACTTGATTATGGTGCCCGGGGTGGCATTTGACCGAATTGGTGGTCGAACAGGACACGGCAAGGGGTACTACGACAAGCTGCTGGAGCATTGCCGGGCGGATACTCCATTGGTGGCGCTGGCGTTTGAGTGCCAGATGTTCCCAGAGATTCCGATGCAGTCGCATGACGTGTTCATGGATAAGGTGATTACGGAAGACGCGATTTATCCTGGGAAGGGGCGGAAGAGTTAGTGGTTAGGGTTTAGGGTGGAAGAGTTGGAGGGCTAACCGGGGAACGCTGGCGGTGGTCGAAAGAACAACGTATTCTTTTCAGTGACTGCAATTCCTTACTCTCCGTCGTTCCTGAAATTCATAGCTCTATCCCATGCTCCACTCGGCTTACGTCGAACGTGTCGTTGATTTACTTGATCCTGCGGGCAATATCCTGCTCAATATGACCGTCTCAGAGGCGCTGGAACGGGTTGCTTCGGGCGATGTGGGTCGGGTGCGACAGATCGATGGGCAATTTGCGCTATTGCACCGCGACGGAAAGACCGTTCGCATGGCCCGGTCGATCGGCCGTCCGATGCGGTACTTTCTGGCGAAGCGGGCAGAAGGCCCTTGCCTCGTTGTGGCTGAGCGGATCGATGAGATTCATCGATTTCTGCAGTCGGAGGGTTTGGATGGGCAGTTCCATCCTTCGTATACCCGAATGGTTCCCGCCCATTTTGTGCTGGAACTGAAGCTGCTGGGTTGCCCCGATCCGAACCCGGTTTATCGGCGGTACTTTTCACCGGAGCGAAATCGGCTGTCGACCAATCTTGATGAGATTGGAGCGGCTTACTTTGGTGCGCTGGCACTGGAGATCAGCAAGTGGATTGACCGGGTCCCAGCGGCTGAACCAATTGGGGTGCTGTTCTCGGGGGGAATCGATAGCGGGGCGGTCTTCCTTGTAACGGAGCATCTATTGCGTTCGAAAGGGATCAATCCTGCCAGGCTGAAGGCCTTTACGCTAACAGTCGAGGGGCAAGGGGATGATGTTGCTCAGGCTCAACAGTTTCTGAAGCAAGTCGGGATGTCGCAGTACTTGGAGCCGATTTCTGTTCCCGCAAGTTGGGTTGACTATCGAGCGGCGATCGAAGCGATCGAAGACTATAAGCCGCTGGATGTGCAGTCGGCAGCGATGGCGCTCGCCTTATGCAAGGGGATTCGACGCGACTATCCGGAATGGCGTTACATTTTGGATGGAGATGGGGGGGACGAGAACCTGAAGGACTATCCCATTGAAGACAATCCTGAGCTGACGATTCGCAGCGTGCTGAACAATACCATGCTGTATCAGGAAGGCTGGGGGGTTGATGCCGTTAAGCATTCGCTGACGTATTCTGGGGGGCAGAGTCGTGGGCATGTGCGGTCGTCGGCACCGGCGCGAGCGATGGGCTTTGTGGGCCTGTCGCCGTTTGCTTTGCCAAACGTGATTGAGGTGGCGGAAGGGATTCCATTTATCGAGCTGACCGATTGGCAGCACGACAAGTTGTATGCCCTCAAGGGTGAAGTCACCCAGCGAGGTGTGCGGGCGATTACCGGCGTGTCGATGCCAATCAACGAAAAGCGGCGGTTTCAGCACGGGGCGGCTGCGGCGTCTCTCTATTCGCAGTTGTTTCCGAAGGAAGAGGGAGTCTACCGCCGAGCCTTTAGCGAAATCTATGCAAAGAACTGATACCGATTCCCTGAAAATCGAGGGGATTGAAGAGTCGATCACGAAGCGCGTGCTGGCGCTGCGACCCAAGCGGATCGCGGTTGATCCGTTTGTTCCATATGCCTTTGTTAATGAACTGGAACGATCGGCGTCAGGAATTGTTGAGCCGGTCTCGACGCTGTTCCTCACTAATCGCGAGTGCCCATTTCGCTGTGTGATGTGCGACTTGTGGCGTCATACGCTGGAGACCACTGTCCCCTTGGAGGCGATTCCGGCGCAGATTGATTATGGCCTCAGTAGGCTGCCCCCCGCGAGGCATATCAAGCTGTATAACAGCGGGAATTTCTTTGACGCGAAAGCGATCCCACCCGGCAGTTATGCGGCGATTGCAGCGCGGCTAGCGGACTATCAAACGGTTGTCGTCGAGAATCATCCCGCGTTGCTTGGGGACCAAGTGCTGCGGTTTCGAGACATGCTGCCGGGCCGGCTGGAAGTGGCGATGGGACTTGAGACTGTTCATCCTGATGTGCTTCCGCGACTCAATAAGCAGATGACGCTCGATCAGTTTCAGAAGGGGGCTGAGTGGCTGCTCGATCGTCAGATGTCGGTTCGAGCGTTCGTCCTGTTGCAACCGCCGTTTATGGAGGGTGGTGCAGCGGTCGAGTGGGCGGTTCGCTCGGTCGAGTTCGCTGTGAGGTGCGGAGCAAGAGTGGTTTCAATTGTTCCCACTCGTGGCGGTAACGGCATGATGGAAGCCTTGGCAGCCAGTGGGGACTATACTCCACCAAGGATCTTGACCATTGAAGAGACGCTTGCAACCTGTTTGCAACGAGTTGTAATTAAGATGAGCACTGCCCCGCGGGTTTTTATGGACACATGGGACCTGGCCCGGTTTGCAAGCTGCTCGAAGTGTGCGGCTGATCGGGTGAAACGAATCGAGGCAATGAACTGGCAGCAGGTAATGCTGCCGGAAGTCGTATGTCCAGAATGTCGGGATGTGAGGAACGGAGGCGAAGAACTCGATGATTGACATCGTCGGCTCCAAAGACCATTGATGATTCGATGGCGGTTTCGCGGCTTAGTCATTCAATCACGCATGAAGTGTCGATGCGTGGAATGTGGATTACTTTAGAAGTCAGCCATTAAAGTGAAGGTAGTTCCGTTTCATGTCAGCCGCAGCTTGCTACGACGTGATTGTGTTGGGGGCCGGGTTTGGGGGGACGCTGGTTGCGCTTGCTTTGCAAAAACGTGGGCTGCGAGTGGCCTTGGTTGATCGGGGTGCTCATCCCAGGTTTGCGATTGGGGAGTCATCGACGCCGATTGCCAATCGGCAGTTGGCCAAGCTGTGCGAGCAGTACGGGCTAGATGAAATCGCACCTCTCTGCCAATTCGGGACGTGGGATGCCGCTTATCCGCAGATGGGGAAAGGGATCAAACGGGGCTTCAGTTATTTCGGTCACGAGTTGGGCCGAGAATTTACGCCTGAACCGGGTCACCTGAGTGAGTTGCTGGTGGCGGCGAGCAGTTCTACCGCTGTTGCAGATACTCAGTGGCTGAGGTCGGATGTTGATGCGTTCTTGTGCCAACAAGCGGCCAAGGGGGGCGTTGACGTGTGGCTGAATGCTGTCGCCAATCCGCTGGAAACTCACCCTCGTTGGCGATTGCAGCTTGATCAGTCAGGGGAGACGACCAATATCGAAGGCCAATTTCTGGTCGATGCAACGGGCGAGGCGATGGTTGTATCGAAGTGGTTGGGGCATGAGCTGGCTACTCTTCGGCTCAAAACCTGGTCACGCGGGTTATTTGCTCACTTTAAGGGACTGCCCCCCTTCGAAGAACTGGCCAAGGGGTGTGGTGCGGTGACCGGTGACTATCCTTTTCCGGCAGATGAGGCGGCGGTGCATCAAGTGACGCCCGAAGGCTGGATGTGGCAGTTGCGATTTACTAATGGAGTCGTGAGTGCAGGCTGGGCGCTGGCAAAACCTGGTGACCAAGCCTTCTCACCGGCTGCGGAGTTTCAGCAGATACTGGATCGATATCCAACGCTGCGGTCACAATTTGCCAGCGCGGACGTGATTGCACCTGCAGTGGGACTGGTGCGAACGGGTCGGTTGCAGCGACTGGCTGCAGTGGCCGCCGGGGAGAATTGGGCGCTGCTCCCTGGAACGGCCGGTTTTATTGATCCGCTTTATAGCACGGGAATCGGGCATACGCTGACCGGGGTTTGGCGGTTAGCAGAGATTCTGAGTGCCGGGAGCCAGCAAGCTCGGCAGGAACGGCTGCCTGAGTATGGGTCCGAGGTTCTGGCGGAACTGCATTGGATTGATGAACTGGTTTCGGCCGCCTATGCGACGCTTGGTCGGTTTGAGCTATTTACCTTGAGTACGATGCTCTATTTCGTGGCGGCAACGGGTTGTGAGCGAGCTGGTTCGGGTTTGGCGCATGCCGGGTTTCTGGGGGCGAACGATCGGTTGCTGGTGCGGGCGGTGCTGGAGGCGAAACGGGCGCTACTGGCTGGCCAGGCGACTGGCCAAGACGCCGCTACGATTGCCGCTGAAATGAGGGACTTACTCACTGTGTTTAACGTCGCAGGCCTGTTTGATCCGCGGGCCCATAATATGTATGAGGGGACGGCTGCTCCCGATGTTTAAGGGCGCGGTGATGTTTGAGCGGGACGTGATTGAACGGTGCGGCAAGCCTACTCATTGCAATTTGCGATTAAGGATTAAGGAAGTTGACAAACAGGGCATGAAGACACTGGCAGTTCATAGCAACCGACAGTGATACCTGACTCGCTCTCCAATTGTGAAATCCGAATGACTCGGGCTGGTCACATTGATTGGCATTGCTTAAGTTTCTGCCAGCGGTAAACGGTGCGCTAGAGATCGGTGTGTTGCGACCATGAAGTACTAATTTCCCATGAAAACTACTCACGCGTCTGGTTCGAAGTCGACTGGCTCGGTTCCCACTGGCTCGATTAATGACGAAGCTGCTCTTGGTCTAGTTGCCAGATTGATGGCGATTCCCGGAAAAAGTCGGGAAGAGGCGGCGGTCATGGCGGCCATCACCAGCGAGTTACTGGCTGCGGGTGTTCCTCAGTCGGCGATTGTGCATGACATGGCTCACCAAAAGGCTCCCGGGGGGGGCCAAGTGGGCAATATGATTGTGAAGTTGCCGGGACAAATTCGAGGGCCGCGGCGGCTGATGATGGCGCACGTCGATACCGTCCCGATTTGCCAGGGGGCGAAGCCGTATATCGACGGGGATTGGTTTCGGTCGAAGGATGGAACGACCGGGCTGGGTGGTGATGACCGGGCGGGTGTGGCAGTTGTGTTGACTGCAGTCCGCGAACTGCTAACGCAGCAGTTGCCCCACCCTCCCCTGACGATTTTCTTTCCGGTGCAAGAAGAGATTGGCCTCATCGGTGCCCGGTATGCGAGTGTGAACAAACTGGGTACGCCGAAACTATGTTTTAACTGGGATGGTGGCGAGCCAAATCGGGTCTGCCTGGGGGCGACGGGTGACTACGCGATCGACATTGAAATTGAAGGGATTGCCAGTCACGCGGGGGTCCACCCAGAGCGAGGGGTGAATGCGGCAGCGATTGCAGCGCTGGCGATGGCAGATCTGATTGAAAATGGCTGGCATGGGCTGATTACCAAAGGGCGGAACGCCGGGACTAGTAACTTGGGGGTCATCTCTGGAGGGGAAGCGACGAATGTCGTGATGCCGCTACTAAAGATGAGGGCTGAAGTTCGGAGTCACGATCCGAAGTTTCGCTTTAGGATCGTTGAGGCGTATCAGAAGGCCTTTAAGCAGGCGTTGAAGAAGGTGAAAGCCAGCGACGGCCGAACGGGAAAGATCCGGTTCGAGGCGGAGCTTAAGTACGAGTCGTTTCGGCTAACGGCTAATGAACCGGCAGTGTCGGCGGCGATTCAGGCGATTGAAGCAGTGGGGCTAACGGCAGAAACGTGCATTAGCAACGGTGGTCTGGATGCCAACTGGATGAACGCCCATGGCTTGCCAACGGTGACGTTGGGATGTGGCCAGCATGATATTCATACGGTGAACGAACGCTTGCACATTCCGACGTATTTGAACGCTTGCCAGATTGCACTCAACCTGGCGACGGGATTGGGGGAGTAGCTGATGAAAGTTCGCAGATGAGGAACAAGGGTTTGTAGAAAAAGACGTATGCTGTTGGTTGTGCCAGGGCGATCTGCCTTAATTTGTGTAGGCGATCCTCACGTTAAGACAACGGCTATTTGAAGACACTGGCGGAGCCAGTGGCACACAAGAATTGGAAATACAAACTTAAGACTTCATCTGTGTGCGACACTAGAGTGCTCGTACTGTCGGGGTGGTGATGGCCACGCTATTTCAAGAGAGCTGCACCACCTTGGTCGAGCAGCAGTTGTGCGACGCATTCTCCGAGTTCGGTCGCGCGATTGGCGGGTCCGGTGGCTGCTG
This sequence comes from Planctomyces sp., assembly GCA_027483145.1. Lineage (GTDB taxonomy): Bacteria > Planctomycetota > Planctomycetia > Planctomycetales > Planctomycetaceae > JAIXVG01. The sequence goes on along the minus strand of JAIXVG010000267.1, from coordinate 1,238 downwards.
CGGTCAGGCGTGTGCGGCCGTCATTGGCCATCAGGACAGCTTCCAGGTGCAGTCCCGATGGTTCTATTCCTTGCGAAAAAATGCCTAGCGGAGCATGGCAACCTGCTCTCAGGGTGGAGAGCAACGCTCGTTCGGCTGTCACTTGGTTGCGAGTGAGCGGATCTGACAGCGCGTGCAGAATGGCGATCGTTGGCTGATCGTCGGTGCGGCATTCAATCCCCAAGGCCCCCTGCCCCACGGCTGGGTACATCAGCGGCGGAGCCATTATGGCCGAGATGCGGCGCGATAGGCCTAAACGGTCGAGTCCGGCATTCGCAAGGACGAGGGCATTGTACCCCCCTTCATCAAGCTTGCGCAAGCGAGTTTCAATATTGCCGCGAACTTCCAGGAGTTGCAGGTCGGGGCGAATACGCAGAAGTTGTGCCTGCCTGCGCGGACTGCCGGTACCTACCTCGGCATTGTGCGGCAAGCTGCGAATCAGTTCGATCGCTGTGGCGGGCGCGACTGGCTGCTGGCCAGATGTTTGCGGCATCACGATGACATCGAGGACCAGGCCACGCGCCGGGATGCCCGCGAGGACCAGGCCCGGTGCGGAGTCAGTTGGCAAGTCCTTCAGGCTATGAACGGCGATATCGGCTGTCCCGGCCAGAACGGCTTGCTGAACTTCGCGGGTGAAAACCCCCATTCCACCGAATGAGCGTAAGGGATCGGCCAATTCGCGATCGCCTTTGGTGCTGATGGTGACCAGTTCGGTTGTGACCTGCGGCGCGGCAAGGCCGATCAGCCGTGCCACTTCATGGGCTTGCCACAATGCAAGCTGGCTGGCACGAGTGGCAATTCGAATGCAAGATGGCATGGGCGGGTGAGAGGCTTCTTGTCTGGAGTATTTAGGAGAATGAACCGACGATCTCCAGAATAGGCGGGTTAGGTTTCTGGGAGAAGACGTAGCCTTGGGGAGGCCGCCAGTTTTTTGGAAGTGTGCCGGTGTTCTGAAAACAAGCAGAACCCTGGGACTGACGTCCTGGGCTCGCCTGTCGTCGGATGTCGAACGGGGGGGCAGCTTGCTTTTAGTGAGGGGTGATTGAGCACGAAGTTTTGAATGGCCCATCGAAGTGATCAATAGGCTTTTGGTTCGCCGAGGCCGCGAGCGATCACGGCCACCGCCACGCGGGATGCACCGGCGGCCAGGACGGCTTTGGTTGCAGCTTGAGCGGTACCGCCGGTAGTCATGACATCAT
>JAIXVG010000110.1 GCA_027483145.1 Planctomyces sp. | reverse complement strand
GTGGAACGCTGATCGGAAGCGCCGACGTCAGTGGTGCTGAGATTGCCAGTGGGCTACGGGTTTATCCCAGCCAAGTTCAATTGACATCGGCCAAAGACCGGCAGCGGCTGGTGGTGCAGTGGGTTGAGCCGAGTGGTGTTACACGAGATGTGTCCGGATCGGCGACCTACGACATTACGAGTCCTGAGATGTTGCGGCGTGATGGGGACACGGTGTATGGGTTGGCTGATGGCGCGACCGAAGTGAAGGTCGGCTTTAACGGTCAGCAGGTAGTAGTTCCTGTCCAATGCCAAAACGTTCAGGTTTCGCGGGCGATCAGCTTCAAGCTCGACGTGATGCCGATCTTTATGAAGGCGGGCTGTAACTCGGGGAGTTGTCACGGTGCAGCGCGGGGTAAGGACGGCTTTCGGTTATCACTATTTGGTTACGACCCCGATGGTGATTTTCAGCGAGTGACGCGGGAGCAGTTAGGGCGTCGAGTCGATTTGAGCGTCCCTGAATCGAGCTTACTCATTGAAAAGTCGATCGGAACAGTCCCCCACTCAGGGGGGAAGCGGTTCGAAGCGGGTTCTGAACTTTGTACGGAAATGGTTGGCTGGATTGCGGCAGGGTGTCCGCAGGATGCGGCTGATTTACCAACTTGCACTGGTATTACACTTTATCCTCCCGATGGCGTACTGGATGGCCGAGGGGCAACGCAACGGGTGTCGGTTAGGGCGACCTATTCGGATGGGACTGATCGCGATGTGACCAGTCTGGCCCTGTTTTTGTCGAGCAACGACACCAGCGCCAGCATCTCTCCGGAAGGGGTCATTACTGCGGGGAGCCGTGGTGAAGCCTTTGTGATGGCGCGATTTAGCACCTACACGGTTGGCTCGCACTTTGTGGTGTTGCCACAAGGGCTCGAGTATTCGGCCCGGCCTCAGCCAGTGGCCAACTATGTTGATGAGTTGGTCAACTTGAAGCTGCAAAAGCTGCGCATGGAGCCATCGGGTCGTTCCAGCGATGAGGCGTTTCTGAGGAGAGCGTATGTCGATCTAGTGGGGATTCTTCCGACGGAAGACGAGTATCACACCTTCATGCAAAGTACCGATCCGGCGAAGCGGGCGGCCCTGATCGATCAACTGCTGGAACGCAAGGAGTTTACCGAGGTTTGGGTTTCGAAATGGGCCGAGTGGCTGATGATGCGGTCCAGCCTTGATACGAGCTACAAGTCGGTCATTCTGTACTACAACTGGCTGAGCGAGCAGATCGCGAGCAATGTACCGCTCGATAAGATGGTGCGTGATATTCTGTCGGCGAATGGGGGGACATTCAAAAATGCTCCTACTAACTTCTATCAGCGCGAGCGAGATACGCTGAAGGTATCGGAGAATGTGGCCCAGATTTTCATGGGGATGCGGACCCAGTGTGCCCAGTGCCATAACCATCCATTCGATCGCTGGACGCAGGATGACTACTACAGCTTTGCAGCCTTCTTTTCGCAGATTGGTCGGAAGCAGGCGGAAGACTATCGGGAAGTGATTGTCTTTAATGCGGGTGGTGGGGAGATCAGCCACCCTGTTAACGGACGGCAGATGCCCCCCGTTTTTCTGGGTGGCGGACCGGCCCAAACTGCGGGTAAAGATCGTCGTGAAGTGCTGGCTAACTGGCTAGCCTCGCCTGAGAACCCGTACTTTGCCAGCAATTTTGTGAATCGAGTCTGGCAGCATTTCTTTGGGATTGGCATTGTTGAGCCTGTCGATGACGTGCGGGTGAGTAATCCACCTTCGAATGCGCCGCTGCTCGAGGAACTGGCCAAGCGATTTACCGCCTCGAACTATAATTTCAAGCAGTTGGTAAGGGATATCTGCCTGTCGGAAGCCTATCAACGAAGTACCGAGACAAACCCTTCGAATGCGACCGACGAGCGAAACTTCGCGCGGCAGACGCTCCGGCGAATCAAAGCTGAGTCGATGCTCGATATCTTGTCGCAAGTGACCAATACGAAAGAGAAGTTTCAGGGACTTCCGCTTGGTGCCAGGGCAGTGCAGATCGCCGATGGGACCTCGTCGAATTACTTTTTGACAACGTTCGGCCGTGCAACTCGCGAGACAGCTTGTTCGTGTGAAGTGAAGATGGAGCCGACGTTGTCGCAGGCGTTGCACCTGTTGAATGGCGACTCTTCTAACGAGAAGATTCGTCAAGGGAACCTGATTGGAAAGTGGCGCCAGGAAGGGCTTTCACCGCAGCAGATTGTGGAGAAGCTGTACGTCACGTGCGTCAGTCGCAAGCCGACGCCTGAAGAGTATGCTCGGCTGCAATCGTTGTTTCCGGATGGTGTTGATCCACAGCAAGGACTGGAAGACGCGTTTTGGGCCTTGGTCAATAGCCGCGAGTTTTTGTTTAACCATTAGGGTGTTGTTCGCACACGGTGGATGTTGGCCGTCAGCGAACAACATGTGTCGTTGGTTTGGCTGATGCGATCTGACTGTTCGTGTGAAGAGAGTTTTTGATTGAAGACACTGGTTAATCGAAGACACTGGCGAAGCCAGTGGCACACCATGAACGCAAAGAACGAAGAGTAAGTCTCGATTCGTGTAAGTGACGACACCAGGATTGGTTTCAAAGCTCTGTGGCCGGAGAGGCCGATCTGAGGTTTTGCTGAACCGTGATTTGTGACCGACCGGGTACTGAGACAGCGTCGAGAGTGTTTGAACAATGATGCATCAATCGTTAGTGAGTTTGCCGATCATCTTTCGGGTCATGGGATGCTTGCTGGTCGTTCTTTGTACGGCTGCGGCGATTCAGGCTGAAGAGGCTGCTGCTGAGAAGATTACTTACGACCAGCATGTGGCTCCGATCTTCAGGCAGCACTGCGGGACCTGTCATAACGGGAACGACAAGAAGGGTGACCTTGTACTTGATAACTACAATCTGGCAATCCAAGGTGGGGCTGCGGGTGAGGTGATTCGAACCGACGGGGATGCCGAAAACAGTCAGCTTTATCGAGTGGTCGCCCACCTGGCTGAACCCGTGATGCCCCCTAACCAGCCCAAGATTCCTGATGAACAGATTGCAGTCATTAAGAAATGGATCGAACAGGGTTCGCTGCAGACATCATCCAGTAAGGCCAAGCTCAAAAAGCAAGTTTCAATTTCGCGCGTCGAGGTAAGTAGTGCTCGCCCGGCCAATGCTCCGGCGATGCCCGAGAAGCTGCAGCTTGAACCGGTAACCGTTTCGACCCTGGCTGGAGCGGTGACGGCCTTGGCAGCTAATCCGTGGGCACCTCTTGTAGCGGTGAGTGGCCATAAACAGGTGCTGGTTTATCACAGCACCGATTTGGATTTGCTGACAGCCTTGCCCTTTCCCGAAGGGGTTCCGCAGATATTGAAGTTCAGTAGGAATGGTGAATTGCTGCTGGCGGGTGGTGGTCGCGGAGGTCATTCGGGCCGGGTTGTGGTCTGGAACATTCGAACTGGAGAGCGGCTAGCCGAGATTGGGGACGAGTACGATTCGGTTCTAGCAGCAGACATCTCGGCTGATAATGCGCAGGTAGCGCTCGGGGGGCCCAAGAAGGTGGTGCGGGTCTACTCGATTGAAACTGGTGAGATGCTGTACGAGAAGAAGAAGCACACCGACTGGATTACCGCGATTGAGTTCAGCCCTGATGGAGTGTTGCTGGCGACCGGTGACCGCAGCAATGGACTCATTGTGTGGGAAGGGTTTACGGGGAGAGAGTTTCATGTGCTGACCGGTCACACGGCTGCGATTTCTGACGTGAGTTGGAGTCCTGATGCCAATTTACTCGCCTCGGGGAGTGAAGATGGAACGATTCGCCTGTGGGAAATGCAAAATGGGAGTCAGGTTCGAAGTACCGGTGCTCATGGCGGCGGTGTGACAGCGATTGAGTTCCTGCGCGATGCGAGAATGGTGTCAGCAGGTCGGGACCGGGTCTCGAAGATGTGGGATCCCGGTGGCGGTTTAATGAGGCAGTTTGCTGGCCATAATGACATCACAACCGAAGTGGCATTCGATGGAGACTTCGAACGTCTGTTTGTGGGAGACCTCTTGGGGGTGGTGAATGTTTTTGCGGCGGGTGATGGGGCGCTTATCGGTTCGATTAGCACCAATCCGCCGCCACTGGCGACTCGGAAAGGGGCATTGGCTGAGCAGCTAGCGGCTGCAAATAACGGGGTTGCAGCCCAGCAGGGAGCCGTTGCTCAGATTGAGGCGGGCATTGCGATGCGGCAGCAAGCCTTGGAGGCTGCCAATGCTGAGGTAACGCGGCTCGAAGGATTAGTCGCTGCCGCCAAAGGGGACGTGACCACGAAGGAAGCAGAACTGGTTCAGAGGCAAACTGAACTGCAACTGGCTACCCAAGGCCTCGAGCAAGCTAAAACCGAGCTGAGCAGGCGGGAGGCTGATGCGGCAATAGTCGCCCAACAATTGGCGACTCAAGTGGCAACTCATGCCGAACTGGTCCAAAAGCTGGCAGGGATTGATGCATCGGTTGCGGAAGTTAGTTCGGCTCTCGCTGCTGCTCCAGACAATGCCGACCTCGTGGCGAAAAAGGCCGCCCTTGTGGCAGAGCAGTCGAGCACTGCATCGCTTGTCCAGGGGGCTGCTGACGAATTGGCCAAGCTAAAGGAGGCGAGTCGACTGGCTGAAGAGGGGCTGGCTGCGGCAAAGCAGGTGGTCGCAGCAGCGGTGCAGGCGGCTGAGAACGGGCAGAAGCAAGTTGATGGAGCAGTGCAGGGGGTCGAGACGGCGAAGCAGGTCCTCAAGCAACATGAAGAGGGCTACGCCGCTGCGGTTGCGACGCAACAGGGGGCTGCGACGGCAGCGGTGGTAACCCCCGAGATCATGGCCCAATTGGCGGCTGCGAAAGACCAGTTGTCGAAGCTGACAACTTGGGCTGAGACGCTGACGAGACGACTGGCCCGCATCAGCCAGTAGGCAGCTTTGTGCTGTCTTACAAAGTCCGCATGAGCACTGAGGCCAACGTGGCCGGGGTTGTGATCTACCTGCTTTTCGTCAACAGAACTCGACCACTCGCTTGGTCGGTTGGGCTGAGGTTAGAAAACTTGGCTCAAGTCGAGTTTCAGCAGGTCTGGTTACAGCGATTTTGCCAGTTTTGGCGAATTTTCCTGCAGTGACGATGGGTGGTGCGACGATTTTCCTTCTGAGGAGTTGTGGTCTATTGGCCATGACCTTGGAAACCGCACGATGCCTGTTGGTTTTTCTGGTGAGACCAGAGAGGGGCCCAAAAGCGGGCCTGTCACGCAAGCCGTGCGATAAATCGTCCTGCAACAGTCTTCCCTGGGGAAACCTGCCGATGAAACGTACTGTTATGTCCAGCCTGATGCTGGCAGCCGTCATCCTGGCCTTTAGTGGTTTGGGGAAGGAAGCGCGTGCAGCGGGTGAAGGTCAGCCATCTGACTGGAACCGCTTCTACTATTACCCATACGTTTACTATCCCCACAACTTCCAGGCACCGGTTGAGTACAATCACATGTACCACCGCTATCCTCAACAGCGTCAGATTCCGGTCTACAACAAGGACTGGCACAACTTCTATCCATCACCACGACCATACCACATGGGACACCACTTCATCCTCGACGTGTTCTAGGCCACTTGGCCACGGTGGTGGCCTTTGGTTCCTGTTGCACTTGAGTGGCTGATTGAAAGCCTGTGAGAGATATTCGCCCCGCTTGCACGATGTTGCGGCGGGGTGTTTTTGTTTTTATGGATTGACCAAGAACTGGGGGCTTTTCTTTTTTAGTTTCGAGCGGCATTCTTTAGGACGAGAGTTGCGACACTGGCTTCGGTCGACAGTCGCAGCTTGCTGCGATAACTGATTTGCTATGATAACTGAGCCAGTTCGGACTGGGTCGAGCCGGATTGTCAGACGTTTACTCATGCGAGAAGTGGTTCCTGATCAGGGCGATTCATGCCGACTGAAAAAGCGGAAGCGATCGTTTTGAGGACGACTGACTACAGCGATACCAGCCGAATTGTGGCGCTATTTACCGATCAGTTTGGACGGATTTCGGCCCTTGCTAAAGGTGGCAGGCGACTGAAGAGTTCGTTTGAAAACTCGCTCGATCTGTTGGCTGACTGCCAGATTGTGTTTATCTCGAAGTCGTCGGGGCTCGATCTGCTGACTTCATCGCAGCTCATCGGCCGATTTCGGCCACAGCCGAACGACCTCAATTGCCTCTATGCCGGGTACTACGTGGCCGAACTGCTGTTAGGGCTAACGGAAGAATACGACCCGCATCCGAACTTGTTTCAGGTAACCCGTGAGACTCTGAGCGAGTTTAGCCAAGCAGGACTGGTTGCCCGGGCGGTTTTGCGATTCGAGCTGGCGATGCTGCGGGAGATTGGCCAACTGCCAGACTTCGAAGTGTGCATGAATTGCGGCAGCTTGCTTGAAGGGGCAAAGCCAAGCGGGTTTTTGCTGGCAGAGAGTGGGTTACTGTGTGCTAGTTGCAGCGGCCCCGATTGGCGCGGCCCGGTGATGCACGGGGGAACGCTGCGGGTGCTGCAGATGCTGTCGCAGGAGGAAGGGGAAGTTTGGCGAAATCTGGTTTTGATTCCGCAGCAGTTTCGGGAGGGAAGACAACTAACAACATTGTCTATTTCCCATATTCTTGGCAAACAGCCTAAATCACTTAAACTACTGATGTTGTCGGTTGGGTAGCAGTTTATGGCGTGGCGATGTTGATCAATGGCTCCTCTGCCAAAGGGGAGAGTTTCGCAGCAGAAATCAGGCGTTTCGGAGGAGCCAGGGGACCGATAGCCGAATTGACCAATTTCGCAACTTGGGCTACATCGACGAGGTTACGCATCGAATTTTGGATAGCTTCTGCGACCTTCACCATTGAAGGGGGCGATTTTGGTCAGGGCTTGCGACGTGCCAGCGCAAGAGATGGGCTGAAATCGCGGTTTATCGTTGCCCGGCAATTGATCTTCACTTTACATCTCGGAACGGCATGGACGCCCTACAGCCCAGGAAGACTGGCTTGCCCCTGAAGGCCTTCGTGGCCTGGAATGTGGCGATATTGCTGGCCTATTTGCCAGTCATATCGGGCTGCAGCGGCATATCGACGCGCGAGCGACTGCTGGGCAAAGCGCCGTCGATTGATGGCATTCGTGGACCGGCTGAGCGGCGGATGCTGGGGGTGTTTGGTAAATCGAAGACGCGTGACGTCGACGAGAATGGTGTCTTGCTGCCGGTGGCAGGGACAGAGGACTACGTGAAGGCGGAAGCCCTATACGAGAATGGTCAATACGCCGAGGCAGAGAAGGCGTTCCGCAAAATCTGCCGAAAATACAAGAAAAGTGACATCCGCGAAGATGCTTTGTTTATGCAGGCCCAGGCGGCGATCAAACAGAAGCGGTTGAGCAAAGCGAACGATGTCTATGCAATCCTGCTGAAGGATTACCCATCAACCCGGCACCTTGATACGGTGTCGGGCGACTTGTTTATGATTGCTAAGACCTGGCTGGCTTATCCCGAGCTAACTAAGCTGAACGAGGTGCAGCAGGTAAACTTTGAAGAGCCGGGAAGGCCCCTTCCTGCACCGGAAAAGGTTGATGAGAAGGTTCCCTCTGCCTTGGTTCCAAATGTGACCAACAAGTCGAAGCCCTTGTTCGATCCGGAAGGGAACGCGGTTGCGGCGTTGCGGGCGATCTGGCTGAATGACCCGACCGGGCCACTGGCTGATGATGCCATTATGTTGACGGCAAGTCATTACGCGCGGCGTGGTAAATGGGTTGAAGCTGATCGCCACTTTGACATGCTGCGTGAAGAGTACCCGCAAAGCCCGCATGTTCAGAATTCATTTGTGCTTGGTTCGCACGTTAAGCTGATGAGTTATGAAGGTCCTGCGTATGACGATCGGCGACTCATGGATGCCGAGCAGTTAAAGGAAACAACGCTGCGGCTGTATCCGAACCTGCCCGAAAAAGAGCGGATTCAAAAAGAGCTACTACAAATCCGGGAAGCAGAAGCCCAGCGGTATTGGGATCTTGTTCAGTTATACGAACGTAAGGCCAAGCCTCGTTCGGCGGCGGTGTATTGCCACCTGGTGTTGGACAAGTATCCCGACTCGAAGTTTGCCCCGTTGGCTCAAACGGTGCTGGAGCGGTTGGGGCCGGAGTATGTGGATGGCTCTTCGCTGAAGCAGGCCGTTCCTGATAAGCCAAGGCCAATTGTGACCACTTGGGAATCGATGACTCGACGGCCGCTGAAGCCGGGTGATGCGCCCGCTAAACGCGAGTCAGCCCGATCCAGCGAAGTGGAAGAACCAGTGGAGGAGGCTGAGGAAGCCCCCGCCAAGCAGGCTGAGCCACGACGTGGCTGGTGGTCGATTCCGCGGTTTGGTAAAGAGCCTAAACCGATCGAGTCGCCCAATGGCCGCGATCCAACAGATAAGTATGACAATGCGACTCCGGAAGAGATGACCGTTTCTGGAGAAGAAGAGCCAGGTACGGGGCGAGTGAAGTTTTAGCGGCAGTCTTCGTTGAGCATTCGCCACGAGTCATAAGCAATCTGGCGGCATGCAACGGGAAGTGGTCACCGAGAGCGGAACGGGGCATTGTTGGGAGTCGTTGATTGAGTTGGTCACGGGCTGGAACCGCAATGCAACGCATACTGCTGATTGGATCAGCGGTGGTTGCGACCGGTCTGGCTGGATGTGGGTACAACTTGGGAAATGTTTACGGACCAGAAGTTCGCTCAATCAGCGTTCCGATTTTTCAGAACGAGACGTTTCGCCGAGGGATCGAGTACCAGTTAACCGAAGCGGTTCACAAAGAGATTCGGACTCGCACACCGTTTCGTCTGGTGACAGGTGACGAAGCTGATACGCGATTGACCGGCCGGATTGTTGAGATTCGTAAGGATGTGCTTGGAGAGAATCGGCTAGATGACCCGCGTGAGCTGCAGGTGTCGCTGATGGTTCGAGTGAAGTGGGAAGACACTCGGACCGGGCAGGTTTTGGCTCAGCAGGATGTGCCGCTCTCTTCGGACGAAACTCCATTGGCCGTGCAGAGCGAGTTTGCTCCCGAAGTTGGCCAATCATTAGCAACGGCGACCGATGATGCCACCAAAGGGATGGCCCGCCGAATTGTGAACATGCTGGAATCGGCGTGGTAGTTACGGGTAGCTGCTGCGTTTGGAGTCGTGGCCTGATTCGCCCCTTTTTGTTGTCAGGCTTTCCGAATTGCGGAGCCGACGCATCTCGGCGTGACGATACGGCCGTAACTGGCTTGGGTGGGCCATGCCAAGACCGGGACTGGTCATGGCCGCCGGAGTGGAACAGTAGTTCCATTGTGGACCAGGCTTGGCCGCCGGGGTAGTGATTCGCGAATGAGGAACACTATCATGGAGTGAACAACAAGGGTTGTTGGCTTTGCGTCCATGAAGCCAGTGGCACACAAATCGCTGTAATTGTGGATGACAAGAACCTGGCGATTGGCATCGTCGGCTTGGCTGCGGTTTGAAGACCTAGTGATAGAGAGTTCGTATGAATCAACCAGATCCCTTGTTTGACGTTAGCGAACTGCGAGTGCTGGTGAGTGGTGGTACGCGGGGGATTGGGAGAGCGATTGCGGAAGCGTTTGCAGTGCGAGGGGGGCGGGTTGTTATCACGGGTCGCGACCGGTCGGCTGTGGAGGAGGCTGCGGCTGGGATTGTCGGCACAACGCATCGGGTAAAGGGTCTTGGTTGCGATGTCGGTAATCATACTGAGATTGCTGCGATGCTTGATGAAGCGTTCGCATTTTACGATGGATGCGATGTCCTGTTTAACGTGGCTGGGATTAACAATCGGAAGCGAGTTGAGAGCTATTCACCCGAGGAGTTTGATGCGATTTGCCGCACGAATTTGCGAGGGGCGTTTCTTGTTGCCCAGGAGTTTGGCAAGCGGTTTCTGGCCATGAACGATCAGGCGAAGGCGGGGTCGATCATCAACATCGACTCGCTGAGTTCGCATGCAACATTGCCAGGTGTGACCCCCTATGCGATGACGAAGTCGGCGATGAAGGCGATGACACGGGGGATGGCGATCGAATGGAGTGGTCGGGGCCTGAGGGTGAATGGAATCGCCCCTGGCTTTATTCTAACCGACTTGACCACAAAGCTGTGGTCGGACCCCGGGATGCAAGCTTGGGGGAAGGCAAATATTCCAACTGGCCGATTGGGCCAAGTGGATGATTTGATTGGGACGGCCATCTTTCTGTCGAGCCGGGCATCGGCCTATTTGACGGGGCAAACGATCTATATCGATGGGGGTTTAACAGCAGGGATTCACTGGCCTATTCCGCTACCCGACACGAATATCTGATTGATCCTGATCGTTGGGTGCAGAGCGAATGGCGTGGGCCAGGCTGGCGATGAGCAGCACCGACCCCAGGATAATCAGCACGGTGACCGGGGGAAGTCTGGTCCTCCAGCGGGCGACTGCTCCGCGCAACTGGGCTGCCAGGGTTGGCTGGCCTGCCTTCCCCAAAGTTGGCTCGCCATCAAGCTGCGGGACCATTGTCGCAGAGGCCAACAGCCGATCTGTTGCAGCTGTCGGCAGGCTGACTGCAGGAGGTTCCGGGGCAACAGCAATGGAGTCGAGGAGGGGGTTCGTCAATTCAGGTTGGGTTGGTCCCACGTGTAGAACGGGCTGAATCGGCTCTGATTTCGTTCCTGCATCAACTGCGGCAGCAATGACGGTTGGGCTTTCCCATTCGGCTGGTGTTGCTGACAGGGCATCGGGTTGTGGAACCAGGCTGGCGAGCTGCAGCGGCTGCGTTTGGGAGGGGCCAGATGATGGCTCAGCGGGCTTTGCAGAAGTAGCTGAGGTGCGTGGGTCAACCGACCAGACAACTAACTGGCTGGTGGAGGCCTGGTCTTCAGCATTCGACTTTGGATTTGTGGTGCTGAGTGTTGCGGGTTTAACTTCTGCCGCGAGGGCTGGGTCGGCTTTCCACGTTGAATGCGGCGAAGTGACCGTTGCAGAGATTTTGGCGAGGGAAGCAAAGCTGGTCAGTAGAATATTGCTGCTGACAGGCTGGTGTCCAAGCTGAGCGGCGACTGCAGGAAGGTCATCCGGGGTTGGGGCCACGCTGACTTCAATCGATTCTTCGCAGTCCATCCCAATCCACATGACCGACTTGATCAGGGGAATTTGTGCGATGGCAGGCTTTGGAGCGAGCAGCCCTGAAGATGCGGGCAGGTGTGCTGAATCGGTTACGTTAGACGTACTGGCCCAGTCATCCAAGGGTGATTCGCTGGAAGCCGATGCGATTGATTGTGGTTCGCTATCGACCTGTTGAGCGGCGGCAGGAGCGAGCTCGGAATCCCATGCTTCTTGCGGCGCACTTCGATTATCGGCTGCAGCGAGGCTTTCTTCCTTATCTGGTGAATACATGCTTAAGGGCGAAGTTGGAGGACTGCTTGCGAACGACTCGAAGTCTGCTTCAGCAGGTTGTTCCTGGGGAGCGGGATTGAAAGCGAATGGCGAGACTGCGGCTGTGTCTTTCGCAGTGGATTCTTGATTGAGTTCGTGGCCCGGCTCAAAAGTGTTGACTGCAGAGACGGGACCAAACGGACGTAGTTCTTCGTCAGTCGAAAGGTCCTTCTCCAAGACCTTGGTCCAGTCGATTGGCTTCGAGATTTCTTCACTTTCGCGGTAGAGGGGGTAAGGGAAGAATTCGAGGGCATCGAGGGTTGCTTTGCGGTCAGCAGCGGGAAACGGCTTCTGATAACGCATGCGTGGGTTGGATTGGCCCAGCTTGTGGCGCGATGGAGCATCTTGAGTACTGGCAGACGTCTGGACGATTCCAGAAGCGTCATCGGCATCGGCAGGTGGGCGCTTACGGCCAATGCTTGAAGCAGATACCACGGCGGTTCGCTTGGCTTCTTCGAGGGCCTGATCGACTTCTTTCGAACGGACGGCCCGTTCGGCTGCTTGACGTTCGAGCATCTTTTGCAATTGGGCGTTGCGTTCGGCAACTTCTAACTGCTGCTGGCGAGTTTCTTCGGAAACGCTCGATTCGGCCTGTTCGGTATCCGCCAGAATCTGGTCAGCCTTTGAGCCTTTGCGGGACCCACTTTGCGGACTGCGCTTAGCAGTGGTCCGACTGTTGGCTCCAGTTGCTGGCTTCGATGATTCACCAATTTTTTTATCGGCGGCAGTGGGCTGCTTGCTGGCTGCAACGGATGTCTCTTTCGATTCCTTTTTGCCAAAGCCAAACCATGATCGCTTGGGGAGAGCCTCGGTTGGCGTTGAATTCGGCGCTGGTTTAACCCGGGGGGCTTTTGGTGGGGTGTCGGACTTGGGGGAGGTGGGCTGCTTAGCAGCAGGCTGATTACCTGTAAGTCGTTCGGTGACAGTGGGACGTTTAGTGACACGGGGCCGTTCGGTTGCTTCTTCAGCTGCCGGTTTGCTCTTTTTGCGGAAGAACGACCAGCCCGATTCTGCTTCTGGTTGCTCTGCCGCAAGAACCAGCGGCCCGGTCGGCGCTAGTAAGATGGCGATGCAGAGAAAGCCGATCGACAGGTTTTGGCCAGTTGCGATAAAACGCATGACTCTCGTTCCCGATTACAAAGTCGCTCCGATGACCTGCCGTGACCAGGCATGGACCTGGTTGGCGTTGTTCCGGATCGCGGTCAAAACACGCGACCTGATCGGCAACATCGACCGTAGCGATTTTGAGGCTTGAACCCGAAAGTCGTATTGTGGGGGTTAGCAGGGTTGATGGGACGCACCTCCCTCCAGAGCTTCCCAATGTGAATCGACGTCAGAGAAAACTGGCGCTTTTGGCGAGACTGGAGTTTTGGCGAGACCATTCGTGTTGTTGCGAGTTACTTGTGCAAAAGCCGTTGAAATCGTCAGAATCGATTCAAGTCGACCGTTGTGCAAATGAGCCAGCGGGGATTGCATCTGCAATCTGGGTAGTTTTGGCGGACGAATTGCTGGTCGTTGTCCGGAAGAAAGTGGATAGCCATGTTGGTACAGAATTGGCCGTTGGGGCTTCGAGTCGGACTGGTTTGGGTTCTTTTTTGGGGGTTGGCGATTACTTTCGGTAGCTTGACGGTCGCAGCAGCCGACGTGCAGCAGTCGATTGCGGTCGTTAAGGAACTGGGCCCGGAAGGGAAGAACCATTTGGCCGCGATGAAGGCCTGGCGCGAATTGGCTGCTTCGAATCCCGAAGCACTTCCGGCGATTTTGAAGGGGATGCAGGGGGCGAATCCGCTGGCAGCCAACTGGCTGCTGGGAGCGTTTGAATCGATTTGCGACCGTACGTTGACGGGGGGCCCGGTAAACGAGGCACTTGCGAATGGGGCTGAGAAACTTCCGGTGGCCGAGTTTGAGGCGTTTGTGAAGGATACCACCCAGCACCCCAGTGCCAGGCGAATTGCCTTTGAATGGTTGTCGAAAGTTGACCCATCGGCCGGTGATCGGCTGATTCCGACGATGCTGCTGGACCCCAGTCCCGAGTTTCGGCGTGACGCAGTGGCGAGGATGATTGACGGGGCACAGAAAGCCAAAGCGAGCGGGGATCAGGAGGCGTCGGTAGCCAGTTACGCGAAGGCCCTGGGAGGTGCGATTGATGATGATCAGGTTAAGGTGATTGCTGAAGCATTGAGCGCGGCTGGTAAGCCAGTCGACCTGCAGCAGCACTTTGGCTTTATTGCGAAATGGAATTTGATTGGACCGTTCGACAATACGAATTTGAGTGGCTTCGATGTGGTCTATCCACCCGAGTCGCAAATCGACCTGTCGCTCAAGTATCCGGGTAAAGAGCTTGAGGTGGGCTGGATCGAGCATACTACCACCGACGAGTATGGGGTGGTCGACTTAAGAAAAGCTCTGGCACATCACAAGGGGGCGATTACGTATGCTCTGGCGACCATCTCGGTTCCGACGGCTCGGTCTGCCCAGTTGCGGCTGGGGACACCTAATGCCTGGAAGTTGTGGGTGAATGGTCAGCTGGTCTTTGCGCGAGACGAATACCACCGCGGCACGTTTTTTGATCAGTACGCGATACCTGTCGATCTGGTTGCGGGGGCCAATACTGTTTTGCTGAAGGTCTGTCAGAACGAACAGACAGAAGAGTGGGCCCAGGAATGGCAATTTCAACTTCGTGCTTGCGATACGGCTGGTGCCCGCATTGAGTTCGGTCAGTAGAGCATGGACGGCGTGCTTTGGTTGAGACTGATTCGATTAGAAAACAAACCCAGGCTAGTGCCAGTGCGAGGGGCGGCGGGAATTGATGTCTCGTTGCCTTTCAGGCTGAATATAAGGATCAAGTGATGAAGCTTAAGCCATCTGTGTTGGTTGTGTGCGGGTTGTTGCTGGCTGGTTGGTACGAGCCGCAGGTTTATTCAGAAGACTGGACCCAGTTTCGCGGGAGTGACATCTCGGGGGTGAGCACGAAGGGGAACCCGCCTATCAGTTGGTCTGACGATGAAAACATTGCCTGGTCGGCGGCCCTGCCTGGTCGGGGGCTATCCAGCCCGATTGTGGTGGGCGATAAGGTGCTGGTCAGTGCTTGCAGCGGTTATCGGCAAGACCGGTTGCATGTCCTCTGTTTTTCGAAGGCAGACGGTCGATTGCTTTGGGAACGTCAGTTTTGGGCGACGGGCCGAACGATTTCACACCCCAAGACTTGTAACGCGGCGAATACACCTTGCAGCGATGGGCAACGGGTCTATGTACTCTTTTCGAGCAACGATCTGGTCTGTCTTGATCTTTCGGGTGACTTGCAGTGGTATCGCAGTTTGATGGGGGACTTTCCCAACGCCAGTAACAGTTTAGGGATGGCTTCCTCGCCGATTGTGGTAGGTGGTGCGCTGGTTGTTCCCATTGAGAACGATAGCCAGTCGCTGGCGACCGGACTCGATTTATCGACCGGCGAGCCACTGTGGAAGCTTGATCGGCCGAAGCGGGCGAACTGGACTTCACCAGTGATTTTTCCTGGGAGTTCTGCCAGTGCCGACCTGGCGATCTTGCAGTCCTCTGCTGGACTGGCTGCGGTTGAGCCGCTGACTGGTAAGGTGGTCTGGGCGTTTGATAAGGGGGCTTCGACGATCCCTTCGTCAGTTGTTTCGGGCGGGATTGTTTATGCTCCCTCTGGTGGGATCACAGCGCTCGATCCGCGTGAGCTGACCGATCACTTGGGTGCCAATTCTTCGCCACCATCCCCCAAGACAGTTTGGAAGGTCGACAAGCTGGGGCCTGGCACAGCAAGCCCTGTGGTTTGGAATGACCGCCTCTATACGATTAACCGGGCGGGAGTGCTGCTGTCGGCCAGCGTTCAAACAGGAGAAATCGTCTGGCAGCTTCGACTGCAGGGATCATTTAGTGGCAGCCCGGTGGTGGCAGCCAATCGTCTGTACGCGTGCAACGAAAATGGTCAGACAACGGTTGTCGGTCTGGGTGATGCGAGTGGTGAGGTGCTGGCAGAGAACAAGCTGACCGACACTATTTTATGTACACCCGCCCTGAGCGATAATTTCATTTTTGTGAGGAGCGACCAGCGACTGTATTGCATTGGTGCCAATTAAGGGCTGATTGCCTGCCAGGTTCTGTTCCGGCAGGTTCGCACTGCCAAAACGAGGATTCGAACAGACCTGGGTGCGTTCGTGGTTAGGGCGTAAGGGTCTTTGCCTTGTTCAGGTTTGGTAAGATCAACCTCGGGTGGCAGGGGCGCACCGCGAGGCGGATGCCCTCGATGCATTGGGTTTCCAGCCCGGGGGCCTGTAAAACAGCGAGCCCGCCACCCGCGCGTTTTGAACAAAGCGAAAGCCCCCAGAGGGTGTAAATCGACCTTGCAGAACAGAAGCCTAAATCGTTCCAATACAGCATGGATGTTTCAGCCCCCCCGCCCGCAGAGGCGTTGATCACGGATGAGCCGGTTCCTGAGGGCCATGCGCCCAAACTGTCTGCCAGCCACGAGAAGCTGGTCGACGCAATCATTTCCAAAGCTCGGCAGCAACAGGTCAAAGCGGTTAAGGGGACAACTGCGGGGAGGCCGTGGTTAAGTGGCCTCGCGTCAGCGGTGCTCTTGTGGCTTTCTTTTGCGCCGGCCAATCTCAGCCCATTGGCCTTTCTGGCCCCGGTGCCGCTGTTATGGTGCTGTATCGAGCAAGGGCAAGTGGCCCAGCGCAATCGGGCTTTGTATACGACCAGTTTTTTGGGTTGGCTGGCAACGCTGCAATGGATGCGGTTGGGCGATATGGCCATGATTCCCGCCTGGATTGCGTTGTCGTTGTACCTGGCTGTCTATGCGCCTCTGTTTGTGGGGCTGACACGCGTGGCGGTCTGGCGTTTCCGGTGGCCGTTGGTGCTGGCCGCTCCAGCAGTGTGGATGGGATTGGAGTATGCCCGTGCCCACTTGCTGACCGGTTTCGCCTGGTACCAGCTTGGTCACTCGCAGTACCGCTGGTTGAGTTTGATTCAGGTCAGTGATGTATTTGGTGCCTATGCGGTGAGTGGGCTGGTGGTGATGGCGGGTTCGTCTCTGCTATTGGTTTTGACCGAGCTAAAGGTCTTGAAGACAAGCAAGGCCAGCACGGTAGCAGAGGATGAAGCAGGTTATCGCCAGATGATTGGCTGTCAGCGGCAGATTGGGCTGGCGACCGGTTTGTTTGTTGTGGCGCTCGGCTATGGGCAATGGCAACTGTCTCGGGCCAGTTTTACCCCGGGGCCGCGGGCCGCGCTGATTCAATGCAATTTCCCTGCTTCGCTGCAGGCAGATCCAAACGATGCGGCTCCGATCTACAACGCTCACAATAAACTGACGGGCCTGGCAGTGCGCGAGCAGCCCGATCTGATTGTGTGGCCCGAGTCGATGTTTCGCTGGCCTTTGTTCGATGTGGCCCCCGGGATGACCAACGCCGAGTTAGAGCAGGCAGCACCGGCGATGCCGCCAGAGCGATGGCGTGATCCGACCGTCAAGCAGGCGCTAGAAAACGATAGCCTCAAAGCGGGGGCAGCCCTCATCTATGGTGCGCAGACGTTTGTTCCCAAGGAAGGGAAGGTTCAAGAGTACAACTCGGCGGTGTTTGTAACGCCGACCAATGGGGTGACCAACCGCTACGACAAGATTCACCGGGTTCCGTTCGGCGAATACCTGCCACTGAAAGAGACACTTCCCTGGCTGCAGATGCTGACGCCATACCCACCAGATTGGGGGCTGTCGGCCGGTACAAAAGCGGCGGTGTTTGAATACAAAGGCTGGCGGCTGTTGCCCGTCATTTGCTTCGAGGATACGGTCCCCCATTTGGTTCGCGGCCTGGTTTCATCGGCCAGCCAAGGCGATGTTGGCCAGCAGGTTGATGTTTTGGTCAACCTGAGTAATGACGGCTGGTTTCATGGATCGAGCGAACTCGATCAGCACCTTGTTACGTCGGTCTTTCGAGCGGTTGAATGCCGGACACCGCTGATTCGGGCCGTGAATACAGGCATCTCGGCCTTTGTTGACGGTAACGGGGCGATCCTTGATCCCGAGAAGTTCATTGATGGTGATCGGCAGAATCGAACCTCGGCTCGTGACACGGCTGCGGGTGATTGGCTGAAGGAGATTTCGTGTGCGCAGGTGGGGACCATTCCACTCGATCGGCGGACCAGTTGGTATGTGGCCTATGGGGACTGGTTCGGGATGACCTGTAGTCTGGTGGTACTTGGGTTGATGATTGCGGGAGTCCGCCCTCGCCGAGTGACAGCCTGATTGGGACCTTGCGTCCAGGCTTGCTTCTTCCGATGATCACAGGGAAGCTGCATCGGCGATGCCGGTTGGTATTGCGGATTGGTCGGCCCGGTCGTAGTGGATGCCCATGCCATCCTGGCGCGGGTTTCAGGCCATCTGGTTGAGCTGTGTACTCGTTCCGTCTTGAATCTCGTGTCTGAAGTGAAGCAGCTTGCTGAGAGCCATTCCTATCGCAATTGCTTCAATGGTTGGCACGGTGATGCTGGCTGCGCTCTTCTCGCCGAAGTTGTCACCCATTTCCAACTTGGCAGAGACCTGGTTTAACATTTTGGCGGCGGTGGCGTTTCTCTTGGGTGGAACAAGTCTATTCGTGCATCATGTGCGAAAGGTTAACCAGCAAGAGGCTGGCTGGGGCTTTTCGCTCGTCACATTGGTGGCGTTCCTGTTGACGCTGCTGGCTGGGTTACTGAAGTGGGGTTCTCCTCCCGCAGAACAAACTCCCGAATATGCGTGGTCTGGTTCGTATCAGGCAGAAGGGAGCGTGTTGTGGTGGCTATATACTTACACCATGCAGCCCATTACGGCCTCGATGTTTGCGCTATTGGCGTTTTATGTGGCGTCGGCTGCTTTTCGGGCCTTCCGGGCCAAGTCGCTGGAAGCAGGAATTCTACTGGTGACGGCAATCATTATTCTGCTTGATCGATCGGGGGATGGAACATGGCTGACAGCCGGTCTACCACCAGCGGCATCGGGACTCACCATTTCCAGTTTAACGGTGACCATTATGGGGACGTTTAATACCGCAGGGCAGCGTGCCATTATCATTGGGATTGCGCTGGGGGTGGCAGCAACGTCGCTTCGAATTTTGCTGGGGCTTGATCGATCGTACCTCGGGTCAGATGATTAACTGGGCCGGAGTAAATCCAGCGATCAAAAACTCGATGGTCCTCGAACGCTAGCAACCCTTCAGTTTTGGCGTCCATGTCAACAAAGTGAATTCTCGTGCTTGATCGTCGCGTGATCTTTTTGCTGATGTTGCTGGCGGTCAGCATTCCGTTGCTGACGAACGCAACGGTGACCATTCAGCCCTCGCCACTGGTGCAACGGGTGTTCGATCTGGTTGAAGAATTGCCTTCTGGCAGCAGGGTGATTCTGTCGTTCGACTATGACCCCGCTTCAGAAGCAGAGCTATCCCCAATGGCCACCGCTTTTCTGCGTCATTGTGCCCTGAAGCGGCATCGCATGATTTTGATGACGCTTTGGCCAACCGGCAGCCTGCTTGTTGAGCGAAACGTAACTAAGATTTTGCAGGGTGAGTTTCAGGCGGCAGAGTTGAAGTCGGGGGTCGACTATGTGAATCTTGGTTTTCGCCCCGGCAACGAAGTGGCCATTAAGACTGTGGCTACCGATCTCAAGGGGTTATTCACTACCGATGCAGAGGGGAACAGCACGGCTACGCTGCCGATATTGACTGATCTGGCGGGGGCGAAAGATGCGGATTTAATCCTGAATGTCTCTGCCGGGTTTCCAGGGGGGCGCGAGTGGATTCAGTATGCAACGACGACCCATCGCATACCGATTGTAGTCGGTTGCACCGGGGTTCAGGCCCCGCAACTTTATCCCTATCTCCCCGATCAACTGCGAGGGATTCTGGCTGCCATCAAAGGGGCAGCCGAATATGAATCGGCCCTGGGGGCCAAGTACCCACAGTATGCTCCTGCCAGCCAGAACGCGGGGATTCGTCGCATGGGTCCACAGCTTTACGCTCATCGGCTGATGATTGCGCTGATCGTTCTGGGAAACCTGGGGTTGTTGTTTTCGAAACGCAGTCGTCGCTCCTAAAGGCTGAACCGAATACCCTTTGATGCATCTGGCTTTCGTCGAAAAGAGAAGCGGATTCGAACAAGCACAATCGGGTAATCGGACAGGCTCATTGCCAAGATTTGTTGTAGTAAGGTCTTCGATGTCTTCCGTCAGCGATCTTCCCAACGAGATTCGGGCCGAAGCGGCCGAACTGCGTCAGCGGCTGGAATACCACAATCAGCTTTACT
>JAIXVG010000272.1 GCA_027483145.1 Planctomyces sp. | reverse complement strand
TCACGCAGGAGGGGATCGCTGAGGTTGCCGTCGCTGACGTGGCCTAGCCGCTTTTCGTCCATTTTTCCGGCCTGAGTTGCATCGAGAAAATTGACGCCCGGGACGGTGATGATCCAGTTGCGGGGGCGGGATTCGACATGGCCGTCCATGAAGGCAACGTTGGCCGTATCGGTGTGGCGAAAATGGACGGAGGGGTAGTTGGCTGACGGGGGTTCAAGCTGCCAGAGTTCCTGGAATCGGTAACCATCGAATGAACCGGTGACCTGGGCCGAGTCGGCGAAGGCGATGGTTTGCGTCATTTGCATGATGTCGCGGAAACGACGGGCGACTGGTTCTGGACTGATGGTCACCGCAGGCCAATTGCTGTAGTCGTAGTCGGTGCCGAGACTAATGAGTTTGTTCATTCCGTAGCCGGATGACATTTTGCCGAAGCGAATGTAGTCGAGTTGCTGGGGACCAAGATTGGGGCATTGGTAGGAGGCCTGATTGGTCTCCATGTAGGGGGAAAGTGGTCCGGCAGCGAAGTTGAGTTGGCGCGAGACGTCTGGCTCGTCGTTGTTGACTTCGCCAAACCAGTAGGTGATGCGTCCCTGGGCTGGCCAAGCGCCAGAGATGACGGCTGCGGAGCAGCGGGCATCGTCAATTTTGTAGGGGACGAGATGGCCCGAGTGGGTATCGGCGTAGTTATGCAGGGCCAGAGCCAATTGCTTCAGGTTGTTTTTGCATTGGGTACGCCGCGCGGCCTCGCGAGCTTGTTGGACGGCGGGGAGCAAGAGCGCGATCAGGACGGCGATGATCGAGATGACGACCAGAAGCTCGATGAGGGTGAATCCGGCCTTGGCGACTGGATGGCGGACCTTGCCGATGGGGACTAGGTTTCGCGTTGAGGTGGGGAATGCGCAGTAGAGTGCGCGGCGGGGCTCTAGGCCCCGAGCAGCCGATTGCATGACAATTTCCTCGTTGTCAGTTTTGGTTGCGGCGAATTCTGACAGTAATCAACTGCTGCAACGACCCAAAAACGCCTTATGTTGACGGAGCAACATGAGGACAGAACTGGCCGTACGGCGAGTTAACAGGCCAAAATTGGTCGCAACGCTCGAACTTGCTATTGGGCAGGTCTTCTGACTCCCGGATCAACCTACTTGCTACGTCTTCCCGCGATTAACGCAGTGACATGGTGTAGCGTTCGTCCCCGGATACAGCGGCGGGACCGCGACGGATTCTCACCGTCTTCCCTATTCTTCCAAAACGCGACAAGCGAATTGGACACCCAAAGCGTGACGGGAACGGTACCCGCACGGATGGCAGAATTCAAGAACGAATTCTGCAGAACGAGGGGATAGCGGTTGGCGAACCGATTGGGCTTGGGGTTAGACTAGTGCGTCACATTGGTGGGTGTTTGTAACGTTCGATGGAGGCAGGCGTTGGAGGCTGTTTCTGTGCGGACGGGGACTCGATTTAAGCAAGCGGGAAAAAGATGCATCGAAATCATCAGGTGGGAACTGGGTTATACTGGCGACCGACAATGCTGGGGATTTGCTGCCTGGCGGTAATCTTAGGGATTGTGGGAGGACTTAACGGGAAGAAGGCGACGGCTGTGGAAACACCTGCCAAACCATTGCGGCATATCGTGTTGTTTCAGTTCAAAGAAACATCGACTCCAAAAGATGTGGACGCGATTGTGGCCAAGTTCGAAAGTTTACCGGGACGGATTCCGGAGATTATTGGGTTTGAATGTGGGACCGATGTGGGAGTGGAAAACTTGTCGCAGGGTTTTACTCACGGGTTTGTCGTGACGTTTGAAAACGAGAAGGGGCGCGAGATTTACCTTCCCCATCCGGCTCATCAGGAGTTTGTTGATTTGGTCAAGCCGCATGTGAAGCAGGTACTGGTGTTTGACTTTTTCGTCAAATAGATTGAGGGAGAAAAAGAGAGCTGTTTGACCAGTTCTTCTAAGAACTTATCCGAAAACCTCTGATGCATGGATTGTACCCCTGAGAAAATAGGTTTTCGAACAAGCACAACCGGTTTCCGGATAGGCACTAAGAGTGCTTGACCACCATCGGATTTTGAACCGAACCGGCAGCTACCTTCTAATATTGGCCTCCTATGTCTACCGCGAGCGGACCGAAGCATTCTCACTTGAAGTATTACGAGGCTCGCCGCGGGTGGGACCTGGTTGGGGTGCAGGATATTTGGGAGCGACGAAGCCTGTGGTGGATCTTGGGGATGCGGGACTTGCAAGTTCGGTATCGCCAGACCGCGGTGGGGGTGGCGTGGACGATCCTGCAACCGCTGACTTCGATGATTTTGTTTGCAACGCTGTTCGGTCTGTTGGGAAAGCAACCGGCTGCAGAAGGGATACCCTACGCGGCGATTGTGCTGAGCGGGCTAATTCCGTGGCAGTTTTTTGCAACGATTGTCAATCAGTCGACAGGTAGCCTGGTGAATAACCAGGGGCTCGTTTCGAAGGTTTACTTCCCGCGATTGATTTTGCCGCTGGCGACGGTGATTCCTGCGCTGCTTGACCTGGCGATTGGGATGGGGCTAGTGGTTATCGTCTTGATGTGGTTGGGAATTGTCCCGTTGTGGCCGGTGCTGTTGGCCCCGGTGTTCGTGCTGTGGATTCTGCTGGCGGCTGTGGGACTGGGGGCGTGGCTTTCGGCCCTCAATGCAATGTATCGGGACTTTGGATTTGTGGTGCCGTTTTTGTTGCAGGTGGGCTTTTACATATCGCCCGTGGTTTATCAGCCTTCAGTGCTGATTCCGGCTAAGTGGCAGTGGTTGTACTTTTTGAACCCAATCGCAGGGGGAATTGAAGGGCTGCGGTGGTCGCTGCTGGGGTCGTATACGGCAGGTCATCAGCCGTGGTTTGGGCTGGCGATTGGACTACCGATGCTGGTGATTCTATCGATTAGCGGGTTGGCTTACTTTCGGCGGGTTGAGCGGTTTGTGGCGGACCATATCTAGGGGCTGTTTGGAAGACAAGCTTGATGTCAAGCGCCAGGTTATCTGTTCATGCTGGGGCGTCTCCTGGCTGAAAGGTAATAAGTCCAACCATCGTCAGGCACAGCCCTGAGCTACACCGAAGTGGAATTGTTCGGCCGGCTGTTTTCAAGAATGCTGATGAGTGTGGCCTGCTGGGACTCGATTGAGAATTGAGCCTTGACCAGCTCGCGACCGGCTGTGCCACATTGCTGGCGAAGTTGAGCTGACGCGATGAGTTCGGTCAGGGCTGATGCCCACTCATCAGGGGTTGTCGCCAGTCTGCCTGCTCGCCCGCCGGCAAGGATATGTGAGTTCACGCCAACGGGTGAGGCGATGCCGGGTATTCCGACCGCGAGGTACTGGATGAGCTTGAGTCCACATTTGTATTTCATCCATGGATCATCATTGGGGAGTGGCATGAGGCCGATGTCCATCGAGTGGAGATCGGCCACTTCTCGCTTGGAGTTCCACGGGCGAAATGTGTGGTTCACCCCGGCCAGCGATTGCGTTGGAAGACTATCGAGATTCGATGAGACGATCAGCAGTTCGTAATCGAGTTGCTCGGCCGTTTTGCGAAGCCCTTCGGCTGCAACGCTTAAGAACGCGACGTTGTGTGGAGTCCCAATCCAGCCGATGACGGGTCGCGATGGCTGCGGCTGGATTGGCTTTGGCACATAGTCGGCCAGGCGAATACATGTGGGGATTGTGATGATTTTTGGTTGAAGGATTTTAGGGTGAAGTAGTGTTGCGATGTGCTCTGCGAGCCAGTGGTTACCAGCGATAATGGTGTTGGGCAGTTGGCAGATCGTGGTGAACTTCTGTGGATGGCGGAGAAAAATGCCGTCATCGACATCGAGGATGAGATTGGGGGTTGCTGCGCGGAAACGCTGTTCCAAATCTGACGTGTCGTCGTCGAAGACTTCGCGTTCGATGACGATCGCATCGTAGCGACGGTGTTTGGCGAGGAAGGCGTGCCAGTGGCGTACGGTGCGCTTCAGGCGTTGACTGAGCCTCCAGCCGATTGATTTGAAGTAGTCGTATTTCTCGGGGAAGCTGTGTGCGACGTCGCAGCGATGGCCTAATGCTTCGATGGCGGGAATGTAGGGAAGAATGCGAAATCGGGTAGATGGAGAACGAGGGCCGGAAGTGACAAAGAGAAATCGCATGTCGTTGTTGTGGCTTTCGCGGCGACTCTGTGCGGGGCGCTGGAGATGCTGGCTGTGAGTGGCAGGAGCGTTGGCTGAAGACACCTGCCAACGGGGCGGAAAAGGGGAGCTGAATAAATGTGTGCCGTGGTTGGTAAGGCCACGTAACCAAGATGGCCTTTAGAGCGACTACGTTAGAGGATTTTGGGGCGTTGTGGGATGCCAGTCGAGTAACGATGTTGGGGAGGTTGCGGATCGCTCGGTTGTGTTCGGCCAATTCTAAGGTTGGACTTCGCGTGCCGATCGAATTTGGAGACAGCGAGATCGAGAGTCGGCATCGATTTGGAAGTGATGCTGACTCGATTGCCGGGTCAGTGTTCGTTCTGATGGTGGATCGAAGAGAGGATGTCTGTTTTTTCGCCGAGATTTTACAAAGGACGCAATTGGTAACTGCTGTCCACGCTTGCTTTTGCGTATAACATGAGACTTTCCGAGACTTATTTGCCATTCTGCCGAGACAATTCGAGTGTATCAGTTCCTGCGGAGCGAGCTGCCGCTGGGATGAGAGGTTTCTCAAGCGAAATGCCCAACGACATTGTGCTGAGTGTTGAAAACATTGGGAAGAAATTCCGCGTTGGGCGGCGGAAGGAGTACCTCCGCCTGTCGGAGAGCCTGGAGTCGCTCGCAAAAATGGTGGTGAGCGCGCCTCGGCGATTGGCGGGCTTCGGTTCTCGGATAGCGGGGGCTGATCATGTGGTTTTGGACAATACTTCACTGTCGGCAAATGGAGACCGAGAAGAAGACTTCTGGGCGATCAAGGAAATCTCGTTTGAGGTAAAAAGGGGAGAAGTTCTGGGGGTAGTTGGCCGGAATGGTGCGGGGAAAAGTACGCTACTCAAGATTCTGTCACGAATCACCGAGCCAACGACGGGGCGGATTGGAATTAGTGGTCGGGTAGGAAGCTTACTGGAAGTGGGAACGGGCTTTCACCCCGAGCTGACAGGGCGAGAGAATATCTTCTTGAATGGGGCGGTACTGGGGCTTTCGTCGTGGGAGGTGAAGCAGCGCTTCGACCAGATCGTCGAGTTCGCCGAAGTCGAAAAGTTTTTGGATACGCCGGTGAAGCGGTACTCGAGCGGGATGTATATGCGGCTGGCCTTTGCGGTGGCTGCTCACCTGGAGACAGACATCCTCATCATTGATGAAGTGCTGGCAGTGGGTGATGCAGCGTTTCAAAAAAAGTGCTTGGGGAAGATGGGAGAGGTGGCGTCGAGTGGCAGAACAGTGCTGTTCGTCAGCCATAATCTCAACGCGGTGGAAGAACTGTGCAACTCGGTGATTGTGCTGAAGTCGGGGTTGCTCGCAAAGCATAGCTCGAATGTCAGAGAGTCGGTGTTGTTCTATCAGAAGATGATGCTGGGTAATCAACGGACGGCCGGGGCCTGGTCTGCGTCGGATGAAGCGGGTAACAATGGGCTGCAGAATCCCTATTTCTCACCGCTTCGATTTTGGCTGGGGAACGATGTTGCCGAGGAGGTTGAGCAGCCGATTCGGAATGATGATGAGGTTTATGTTTATATCGAAG
>JAIXVG010000166.1 GCA_027483145.1 Planctomyces sp. | reverse complement strand
TTGATCTTCGGCAGTCTTCAACTTGGTTGTGAAGGAACAACCTCCACTCCGTCAGGGGCGACTGGGGACAATTACTCAAGCAAGCAAAGTCTCGATGAGGTGAAAGCAAAGTTGTTTCCGATTGCCGATACAGGTAAGTTTGGTGGCTCGGAATTGATGGGTGTGGACACGAGCCTTACTGCTGCGGGCAAGCCAGAGCTTGTTCAAAAGCTGAAAGGACTTCGGCTCTCGGCCAACGAGAACGAAGGAAACAAGAAGATCGCCCAGGAAGTTATTGACGCGTTGTAGCCTTTGCGGTTCTAAGTTATCGCCAAGTCGTGTTATGGTCGTGATTCTCCCTGCCAATTTCGAAGCCACTATGGCCGGCCGGAATTCATTCTGATTAAAGAGATCAGCGAGATTTCTTGACCATCCCGTCGATCGTGGCTGGCGTTTTGAGGTGCTTGAGATTCATCTCGGACGGCAGTCGTTCTCGGTTCGCTAGCAGGGTCTTTTAGTAACGAGAAGCTTGAGGCAACTTGGCTCGCTCATCAGCTGTTCGGCCTCTAGTTGACAGGACTTCTTGGCCCCGGCCTGTCTGGTGGCAATACGCCGTTATCGGGTGCTTGTTGCTTTTCGCAGCCTATTGGCTGTTTATTGAAATCTTGATTGGGCTTGGAAGTCAGGCCGTCTCCAGCCGACACCCGGAAGCTGCCGGAACGTATGCTCGTTTAGCGGCAGAGTGGGGGCCTTGGTCGCGTCGGGCAGGGATGTTGTACTTGCGAACGTGTCGGAAGCAAGGGGACGTGGCTGGATTTGAATCCCAACAGAAGCGACTATCTCAACGCTTTGGCCCAGATCGAGATATTGAGCACGAGCAATGGTTGCTTGAAGCACAGGCGGGGTCGCTGACTGATGTCGAGAAACGGTTGTCGGAGTTACTAACTTCGACTGAAGTCGACGCACGCGAAGTCAGTGAAGCTTATGCGAACGCCTACATTCAAAATTATCGCCTTGCCGAATCGGAGATGCTGCTTGATGGTTGGATCAACGATTTTCCCGATGATCCACAACCTCATTTTATGAGAGGCCGCCTCAGGGAGCATTCAAATCAATGGGACGCGGCGATTGAAGCCTACACGAGGTCGCTTAAGGCACAGGCGAATTATGGGCCCGCCGCCTACTCTTTAGGGCGGATTTACCTTGGCCGTAACGAGCCTTTGCCGGCACTAGAATACTACGATCAAGCTATTGGAAGTCTTGAAATTCCGGCACCTGCCATCGTTGGGAAAGCTCATGCCTTGCGGCTTGATGGTCGGCTTGCTGAAGGAGAGGAGTTGCTAAAAGGAGTTCTTTCGCTAGATCCAGCAACGGTGGCGCGTGGTTATCGGTTCGTAGGAGACACACAAGCGACAGGGGAGTCGGCACCAGCATTTGAAATGGGTTTGCTGATGCTGGCAATTGGCAAGAACGAAGACGCGATCAAGTACCTTCGCCAATCTCAAGAGCGATCGCCGCAGAGTGATACTATTCGTCTTCAACTGGCAAATGCATTGCGGGCAAACGGCCAAGGAGGAGAAGCCGAGAAGTTGTATCAAACGATTGCTGCTAATCGAGAAGCGTTGACCGAAATCCAATCGTTGCTCGAAAGCATCCGGTCTGACCCTGATGATGTTACTTCTCGGGTAAAGCTGGGGACCATTTTCCTGGAGCGAGTCTCACCTGCTCAAGGTCTAGTTTGGTTACATAGCGCTTTAACACTCGACCGGCACAACAAAGAGGCGCATCTGGCTTTGGCCAAGTACTACCAACAGCAAATGTCTGTCGATCCAAAGGCAGCAGAACTCGCTAAAAAACATGCCGAAGCCGCAGGAATCGGACATGGGCTTCCTATCTTTGACAAGTCTGATGTTGCCAGGTAGATCATGTCGATGATGGATCGTTCTTTACTGAATCGATGATTTACGTGGCGGATGGTCGAGCATCACAAAAGTTCTTCAGGGATTCGAACGACCTTTCATCATTCGACAGCATGCGATCGATTCTTCTAACACTAAATCGCAACAGTCGTTGCTTGATTTCCCGGTGACTCTTGAGCGCCTTGCATATTTGGCCGCTATAAGGTGAAGCTGTTTGACGATGTCGTGTCAGCCAGGTTCGACGCCGAAATGTGATCTTGATTGTGAATGCAGAGGGATGAGTTGGTGGAGAGCAACGTTCAAATGGGGAAGCCAGAACGATTGGACCACTTGTTACGGAGACGTTGCCACCTGCGGGATGTTCTGGCCACATCGACCGTTGTTGCCATCATGATGGCGATCATTAGCAGCATGGTTGGTTGCGGGCCAACCATAAAGAATCCCATTTCCGGTAGTGCACCGACGGAAACGGTCGGAAGCGAGAAGTTGCAAGCCGGCGATTCCACTAAGTGGAAGTTTGTCGAACGGGCCGCTGATTCGGGGGTTAGATTCGCGTATCACAATGGTGCCGAATCGAACCATCGAAGTATCATCGAGTCGATTGGAGGTGGAGTCGCGATCTTCGATTTTGATCGCGAT
>JAIXVG010000524.1 GCA_027483145.1 Planctomyces sp. | reverse complement strand
GGCTTCCCCGGCCCGCAAAATCAGGCGTTTGGGAATGGTCGTTTTTTTGACGGCTGCTTTTTTCTTCGGCATTGCGTTACCTGCGTTCCTTGCTTGTGAGGTTTTTGCATAGTTGATTGGAGTGCGCTCAGCCGATGGGCAAGGGGCCCAGGTTCGTCAGGTTTTTTCCCGACTGAAGCACCCCGCAAATCAAACCATGCTTCTGAATGGCTGGCAAGCGTCCGTCGCTCATTCCGTTCGCGGTCGATCAAAAAAACAAAAACCGGAAAGACGCCCATTTGGCCTCTTTCCGGTTAAGATTTCCTCGCTTGGACAACCGATTCCAGTCACTTCGAAGAATTACTGGAGGGTCGGCTTTGCCTGGACGCCTCGTTGCTTTGATGCAGCCCAGGCTGGCGGGTCACTAATAACCGCCTTCAACTGCGTTAACAGAGCCGAGGCTGCAAACGAGGTCGCAGCTGCCGTTGGTATCACCGTCATCAACGCCGTCTTTGTAGCTGCTGCCAGCGACATAGCTCTTGGTCTTGTAATTGTCGGCCGAGCGGAAACCGGTGTACATGTAGCTTTGGTCCAGTTTGCCGAACGAGTTCGAAATGTCGTTCAATTCGGTGTTGATGGCCACCGCCACTTCGCTGAGGCCAACGATCATGGCCAGCACGCCGATGGTTAGAACGAGAACGAGTTCAGCCGAGATTACGAAGCCTGATTCGTCATTCAGCAATGCATTAAACATAAGGAGCTTTCCTTGTAGAAAGAGTTGTCAAACTTTTGAGAAGCGGAGATCGGTGCAGTTGATCTCCAAGTGCCAGCGTGACGTTCGTCAGCGAGCAAGTAACACAAGCAAACTCTGTAAAGTGAGGGTCTGAATTCATCAGCTCTGAGTTGTCGAATCGATTTCGTTCCCACTGGCCATGATGGAGAACAACTTCGATATGACTTTGTGAGGCAGGTCTCATGCCAACTAAATTTGGGCAGCCGCGTTGATGCTGTGGAGTCGCCCGTCAAGAAACGAGCGTAATTGGTGGTCAGCATTTGACTTGCCGCGAGTCAGCAGTGATTCATTTCCCCCGATCGCGCTAAGTGGCGCCTACCGGTCCATTTCAACTTCAGCACAACCCGTAAACTGCTCTCGCGAGTTGTGTCTCGTCCCATTTTCATGCGGCTGCTTCAATGTTGCCAAATTGCAACCGTGGTGCCGCAATTGGGGATGCCGCCCCAAGCTGTTAACAGCCAACCCTTTGCAGCACTTGTCGAGATGGCCGCCGTCCGCCAGGTTGGTCTCCGGCAACAAAGCCGTACAACCAGCCAGGGCTTTCGCCTTTTTCAAGCTTTGTATGATTAGCTTCGGGTGGCAGGGGCGCCCCGCGAAGCAAAATCCCCTGAAAAGTAGGGTTTCTGACTCGAAGGCTTTCAAAGCAGCGCCCCCGCCACCCGCCCGTTTTGAACAAAGCGAAAGCCGTACAACTAGCCTGTTGGTGTTGGCCTCGTCGCTTGTTCGGCAGTCGTGCAATTCATGAGAGGCTTTCAATTCTGCCATCCTCGCCATATGGTTTTCGCTGCACGACCATCTGTACTTGGTTTTGAAAATTGCTTGTATGCCGTTTAGCCAACTGGGGATTCTGGGCCCGCTATTAGCCGCAGTTGTTGTCGCCCTGATCTGTATGGGACCAGTTTCGACGACCGCCTTTCGTACTTTAGTCCCGGGACTTTTGTTTCTGGCGATTGGCTGTGTGGTTGCGGCACCGGTTGCTGAAGCCCGTTTTGATTTGCTCGACCCGGCCAATAACTCCCCGTTCGTCTTGGTCACCTGGTCATTTTCGATTCCGATGGTCGAATCGTTTTTGTCGCGGCCTGCACCGGCAACCATTGGCTACTGGACCGTCGGTGGCGAATGGGGCCTCTCGGCCGCTAGTCGCAGCGCTTTGGTTGGGTTGTTATTGGTTGGAGCCTGGGGGGCAGCCAGCGGTACCGCGGCGAACAAAACTGGTAGCGCTACGGTTGCAGCTACAAGTCGAATCAGCCCGGCTGTCCTCGGCTGTTATCTCCTAGTCACGACGGCGGCCCTGCTGGCGAAAGACTTGGCAGCGCTAGCCATCAGCTTCTCATTAGTTGGCTGGATGACATGGCTGATGATCGTTCAAGCGACTGCATCGGAAGGGCGTTCCAGCGTTCGAGCGTATGTCTTTCAACAAATGGTCGGCTTGGGGCTGGTTCTTACCAGTTTGATTCTGCTAAGTAGTGCTTATCCCGCGATGAACGCCGATTTTTCTGCCGGTCCGCAGTCTCCGGCCACTTCGATCTCTTTATTGGCACAGCGTACCGCGTGGCTGACCTGGCGTAACGAAGTGGCCTTGGCCTACTGGATGGAAGTTCGCGGACTGATCTTTGTCACGTCGATTGCTGGGGTTTGGATTCTGCTGCAGCTTTTTCCATTTCACACGGCTGGCCTCAGGATGATTGATCAGGTGAGCCTTCCCGCCTGGGTCATTGTGACGACGGGCCGGCTGGCAATTGGGTACACAGCGCTTGCCGAGTGGGGTGTTCCGGTTCTCGTTCGAGAACTGTCCGAATCGGCGGGGCTTCTTTCTGCAGCAGCCAGTTGGGTGAGTCTCTACTTCGCCTGCCTCGCTTTGGCTCAACATCAGTTGCGGCGACTGGCCGGGTGCCTCGTGTTTTTCGCCTCAGCCTGGGGAGTTGCCTGCCTGACAGTCTTAAACGAACCGGGATTCGTATCTGCCCGTCTGGTGTTTCTGTCGTTAGCTGGGGGCATCGCGATTACCAGCACGGCCATCATGCGGTTAGAACAGGCCTATGGGTCGGTTGAGCTCGATGGCTTTCGTGGATTCTGGTCACTGAATCGGCCAATCGTTTTGATCTTAGGCTTTGGTCTGGCGACGTTAGGTCTCGTGCCCGGCGCAGCATCCATTCCGGGTGTTGGATTTGGAGGATTAGCGATTTGGCGAGCATTGGGCTTAAGTGGAGCAGGGGGGCTGTGTGGATTGGTCGTTTGCTGGTGGGCTGTCGGCCGGGTGCTGGAACGGTTTTCTACCGGCACCCCGCGCGAACCGGTCGGGTTTTGGCAGAATCGCGAAGAAATGACGCCCCAGTTTCTTGAAGGCTGGATCGGCCAGTTTCGGTTTGGCTTCACCGCTCAACCACCATTTGCAGCGCAGATGACTTCATCAACCGAAATGCGAGAAACACGACAGCTGGTTACCGCTGATGAGGAAGACTGGCCTAGGCAAGCGGTTCTGTTGGGGGCCATCGCGCTGGCAGTTTCTACCTCGCTCGTCCCATTTGTCTGGTGGAGAGGCTAGTTGGCTTCGTCATTACACTCTTCATGCGGTCGCGATACGTTCAAGCTTGACGATGATTCGACCAGTCAAACTCAAAGTACCCGACACTAGGCATTGTCGGCTCAAAAAAACACCGAGACCTCAGCCAAGTCAACGACGGGAGTCGTCGGATAGCCCGCACTAGAGGTCGCACGATCATAAGTAAAAATCAATGAAACGCATCACCCATGGCGACGGATACAAGTGATTGACATCAGCATCCAAACACGCTTTTGCAAATGCCTGACCGCGAATTGAAATGGATTACGCTGTGACCGGTGCCATGATATTCATGCTAGGAGCTGTGATTGGCCAGAGCTTGTTGGCATGTGGGGCGAGTCGGGTTGGTTTGTGCCGGACCAGTTGGGCCGTTTCCGCCGCGTGCTGTCTGATGCCAGGACTGCTTTCTTTCTTGAACCCAAGTTGGTTAGTCAAGCCCACAGGGGAAGCCGACATGTTGGCCACCATCGTCACCATAGGTGCGATTGGTGCAGGATCAATTGCGATGATGGCACCAGCCGGTCGCCAGTCGATTGTTCTGGCCACGGGCTGGTCGGCTGTGCTTGGCGGATGCTGGCTGCTGGCGACAGCATCAACCATCGTTCAATTCGGGTTTGCAGTTGAGTTGGTTGCTGCAGCCGTGTTGTGGACTCGATTTGAAACAGGTTTTGCCAAGGGAACTGGAGCCGCGCTGGCGGCTGACTATGCGCTAAAGTCGATCTTGTTCTGGACATTCATTTGTCTTGTCGGCTATCTCGGGCAAACAATCAGCTTCGTGGGGACAGGCGTTGAAAGTCAATCGCTACTTGAGACCGCCGCAGGGCGTATTGCCTGGGGAGGGCTCATTTGCCTGACATCAGCCCGACTTGGGGGACCAATTTCCAGCCTATTGAACGTAGATATCGCCGGAGGTTTGACTGCAGTAGCGATGGTAGCAACGCAACTTGGCGAGTCGCTGGGCCTGTTGATCGCCCTGCAAGCACTGGTCAGCGTTTCGCCCGGGATAACAACGGGACCGCTTCTCGCGGCTTGGATTGTATTGATACTGATTCCCTGGGGGTGGGGGACATTCACCATTATTGCCCAATCGAATTGGCAGCGCGTGGCCTATGCCTGTTGGCAAATTCGTCAAGGGTGGTGGGTCTTGGGCTTCGTCATTCTGGTTCATGCTCAGCAGACTGCAGGAGCATTCAGCAGTGTTCCGATCATCGCTATCTTTTTGGTCGATGCGGCCTCTTTAGTGGGGTGGCTAGTCCTGTCGACTTGGGCAAGTCGAGAGAGTGGCCTTGTCACAGTCGAAGCCTTTCAGGGGCTGATGATTCATAG
>JAIXVG010000070.1 GCA_027483145.1 Planctomyces sp. | reverse complement strand
ATCTTGCCTGTAGGGTCGGCCCATGATTATCGTGATCGCAAATTCCAAGGGAGGGGTCGGCAAGTCAACATTGGCGGTGCATTTGGCCGCTTGGCTGCATGATCAGGGCCACCGAGTGGCTCTGGCAGACTGCGATACTCAGCAGTCTTCGTCTGAGTGGATTCGCGAAGCGGTTCCGGGAGTAAAGGCCGTCCGGCTTGATAACCCAAACATGATTCTCGATGAATTGCCCGTATTGGCGCTGGATGTCGATTTTGTCGTGGCAGACGGGCCCGGCAGCCAGACCGAGACTAGTCGGGCGCTCTTGCTCCGCGCCGATTTGGCCATCGTGCCGTGCAAAGCCTCGATGCTGGAGGTGCGGGCACTTGCCAAAGCGACCGACGTGCTTCGGCAGGCCCAGGATATTCGAGCCGGCAAACCCAAGGCGGTCATCGTCCTCAGCATGGTCGGGAAGAATTACCGCCTCACTAAAGACATGAAGGATGCAGCCGCAGCCCTCAACCTGCCGATGGCGTCCGTCCCGCTGATCCTGCGTCAAATTTATGCTGATGCACCAGGGCAGGGGGCTGTGGTCGGGCGAATGGCCTCCCGGGGCCGGGAAGCGGCAACCGAAGTTGACCAGTTGTTTCGGGAGATTCTGCCTGACGCGTATGCCGCAAAGTCCCTGAAACCCAAAGCTAGCAGACGCTGAAGGAGTTACCGATGGCCGATCGTCGCTCACTGCTGGATGGACTGAAGCCCAGCCTCCCCTCAACCACGGCCAACCTAGAAAAAGAGTTCGTCTATGGAACAACGTCCACCCGGTCAGCGGAGACCGCCGGTTCTCTTCCTACACCCAGCCCTGTGACCAACCCGCTACCAGTTGCCCGAGCACCAATCAGCACTCGAATTCGGGCGGACTTTGCGCAAGCCTTGAAGCGAGCATCGCTCGAACGCCAACTCAGCGGCGTCGAACCCAATACGTTGCAGGATATTCTGGAAGAAGCGATCGAACCGTGGCTCAAAGCCAATGGTTATGTCCCGTGACGAATCCATGACCGAGTCAAACGATAGCCAGGATCAAGCCTCAGCCCAACTGATCCTCCCCAGTTTCCCACCCCTGACTCGGACTCAGCAGAAGCTGATCGCCGCCCACACACAGATTACCAGCGAACCACCCGATCGGGCCGATTTTTTGCATACGGTGATGTGCCAAGTCGGCATGCCGCGTCGCGCGACCCCTGACCGCAAGTTTGAACGGACCAGCGGCCCGTTCAGCGTCCTGTTGGAGGCCGGAAGTCTCTGGAATGGACAAGACTGGATTCCGCAACCGCTCCCCTATGGCACAACTCCCCGTCTCGTCATGGTGCATCTCAGCTCCGAAGCAATCCGGACCCAAAATCGGAGGGTCGAACTGGGCGACAGTATCCGCCAGTTCCTCCAATCGCTGGGGATCGCGACAACAGGAGGGGAACGAGGCGGCTACACCATGTTCCGCAAGCAGATGGAGGCGTTGGCCGCTTGTCGGCTAACGATCGGGATGACAACCGCTGGCAGGACCGTGACCGTCGATGCCAAGCCGATCAAACGCTTCGAAGCTTGGTTGCAACAGGATGGGCCGCAGCGCACGCTGTGGCCGGGAGTTCTGGAACTCTCGCCTGACTTTTATGAAACCCTCGCCCAGCATGCCGTTCCGCTGGACTACCGGGCCTTGTCGGCTCTCAAGCATTCGGCTCTGGCTCTGGATATCTACACCTGGCTGGCCCACCGGCTCTGCCGGATCAAAGCGGCCAATGGTTCGATGCTGAGTTGGCAGAACCTGCGCGACCAATTCGGTCAGGAATACGCAGCCTCGAAAGACTTCAAACGCGAGTTCCGGAGTAGTCTGCATCAAGTGCAACTGGTCTACCCGGCTGCTCGGATTGAAGAGGTCTTGGGTGGCATTATTCTGCGGGAATCACCACCCCCCATTAGCAAAACCAGTATCAGCTTCTCAGGTCCCCGGTCAGGGTCCTGGCCTGTGGATAAGTCCCGGGAGAGTTGAATTGATGCACGCTGAATCGCCCCCCCGAGCTGCGCTGAATTACCCCCCCATGTTCCAAAAAAGTTACGCTGAATCACCCCCCCGTAAAACCTATAGTAGTAATACCTATAGATTCTTCCTTGTAGTTGACAGCGTCGTTCTGGGGATAAGTCGTTGATCGAACCGGCGAATTCCGAACGGTGACTGACCCAACCCAGTCGAATCGAATTCAAGTGGCATGCAGAATGGGACCTCACCCGTCGTACCGCAGTAGCCCGTAATCGCGTTTTAAGGGGGGCTGCAACGCCGAAACGCCAGTCCAGCAGGTAGGCCTAGCACCTCCAAACTTCTCCCACGACACACCAAGAAACGTTGTCACTGTCTAAGTGCAACGTTTAGTGATAAAGTACAGGACAGATTGCCGCTCTAAACCTTTTTCGGGCCAACGAAAATGATTTGGCGTATTGTCGGACTGCTTTCAATTCCTGTGATCTCCTTTTTGATCTACATCGAATGGGGAGCAACCCGCCCTGCTCCTCAGGGACCGGATGGGGAAGTTGTCCTGCCAATTCCCGACAATCGAACTGACGATAGGAACGGCGGCCGCAATACTGGTCCGGAGAAACGAGTCCCGAAAGCGAGTGCTCAATCGCTTGAGCTACCATTCGATGTGAATGGCCGTTTCGGTAACTGGGACGCGACGCTAACGCTGGCTCAACTCAGTTCGCACGTCTACTTGCAAGATCGCGTTGATTTCGCGATCAACAAGCTCGGTTTCGAAAAAGCCGTCGAGATCGTCAACGGTGATCAATATGCACTTGTCTGCTCCACCCCGAAGACGATCGTCGTTGCTTTTCGTGGCACGCACACTCTCTCGGCTTTCTTGCTCGGCGCGAACCTAGTTCCCGTCGGAATTGGCGATCCCGCTGTAGGCTGCAAAGTTCAAGCTGGGCTCCGTTTAGCGTGTGACATAGTCTACCAAAACAGTAAGCTCCCGAGTGCCTTCGGATGGCCGAAACGTTTGTAAATAGGTTTTCACCGACTCGAAGTATGAGCGGGAGTTTGTCCAAGAAGTGGATTCCAGCGTCGAGGTGGTTCTCTACCCGAAGCTCCCGAACACCTCCTTCTTTTATACCAATGCCAGTCGGCAACCCGAACCCGGACCAGGCGATCGCTTTCAGGGAAGCCAAAGTGAAACACGTCTACTTCATCGTCGAGACCAACGGCTCAATGTCTTGACTGGAAGTGCTGATGATCGAGGAACGCAAGATAACTGCGATCAGAAACTTCTTCTGTTGATTCACGGCCGATGAAATGAAATGCGACGTGGTGGGCAGCTACACGAAACTGATGGAACTTGTGAAACAACTTATACCGTGGATCGTTCACTATGGTTGATATGCCAGCTGCGGAAGCTGAGAGGCAACTGGCGTTAAGAATTGCCAGTGAATGTATTGCCGACGTTCCAGTTATAGTGCTGGGGAGCGGAGCTTCTTGCGCCTACGGGATTCGCGGAATGCTTCAGCTATCTGAGTATCTGGTTGAGCATGTTGCGCCAGAACACAAGGACATCGAATGCTGGGAAGCTTTCAAAGCTGAATTGGCTGGGCACAGCGATCTCGAAGAGGCGCTTCACAAAGTTGCCATCAACGACCGCTTACATCGTCAGATCGTCGGACTTACAAGGCGGATGATTCTGGAAGACGAACGCCTCATTTACGACAAGCTCGTGATCGGCGAGATTGACCTTTCACTCTCTCGCTTATTTCGGCACTTGTTTCAATCAACGCACAAAGTGCTGCATGTTGTCACAACCAACTACGACCGCCTTGTCGAATACGCGGCGTGTCACGCCAAGTTTCGTTGTAACACCGGGTTCACCGATGGGGCACTACGCCATTTCCATTGCCAGAAATCAGAGATCTCTCACTATACACGTCCAGCGAACTTTCGCTGCGTGGACATCTGGAAGGTACACGGGTCAATCGATTGGTTTCAGAATGCAACTACGACTCCTCTAGGGCTGCTCGACTACGCAACGCCGCCAGAGACGTTTTCGCCGCTAATCGTAACACCGGGCGTGGCAAAGTATTCTCGCACTCACCAGGAACCTTTCAGATCGGTCATTACCTTTGCGGATGGAGCGTTGTCTAGCGCAAGGGGATTCTTGTGCGTCGGTTACGGATTTAGCGATGATCACATCGAACCAAAGTTGATTCAGCGGTCCAATGATATGCGGCCGCCGATTGCCATTCTCGCACGGACGCTTCGACCTGGTGCGAAGAAGTTTCTTTCGGAGCAAATGCACTCCAAGGTCGTAGCGTTTGAGAAAGACGGTAATGGAACGCGAGCGTTTACCGAGCGGCACAAAGACGGCGTGCTGTTTCAAGGCGAGGAGTTGTGGAGTCTCGAAGGTCTATTACTCAAACTGGGGATACAGCAACGATGACAGCACTTTTCACATTCCATGACAACGACGCTTTAGGGGTTGTACGCGCGGTTGACACGGCCAGTGTTGTCGTTGGTGTCGATAACCTTGAATTGCTGAGGAAGATGCAAGTTAATCGCTTAGTGGTTCTTCAAAGCTCAAAGGCGGGACAATTTCTCATCGGCATAGTCCAGCGGATCGTCCGCGATGCTCCAACCGCCAAGGAGTTAGAACAGGAGGAAGAGACAGGGGAAGCACATATTGCTGAGCGCAACACGGTCAAGGTCACCCTGATCGGGACATTCGTTGAACGGGATGGAAGCAAAACGAATCTCTTTCGCCGAACACTGGAGTCCGTGCCTGAAATTGACGCGTTTTGCTTCTCACTGGAAGGCGATTTGCTCACTCGCTTCATGCGAGTTGTGTCACACCAATCCGACTCTACTGCATCACGGCTATCACTCGGCTCCTATGCACTGGATTCACACGCTGAGGCTTACTTGAACGCAAACCGCTTCTTTCAGCGTCATGCCGCAATCGTCGGAAGTACCGGCTCGGGAAAATCATGGACTACGGCGCGGCTTGTTGAGCAGATTGCCGAGTTGCCGAATGGCAATGCAATCTTGTTCGACATTCATGCGGAGTACAGAACGCTCACTGGAGACGGCATCCGCCATTTCCGCATTGCTGGTACAAGTGACCTCGAAACTGGTAAAGGACTGGATGACGGGGTCATTTACTTGCCGTATTGGCTACTTGCATATGACGATATGGTGGCGATGCTTGTTGACCGTGATGATAACAATGCGCCAAATCAAGCGATGCTAATGTCGCGTGCAGTTGTTGCAGCCAAGCAGAAATATCTCGAAGACGGAACTCACGCCGAGATTCTCGCAAATTTCACGATTGACAGCCCGGTGCCGTACGAACTCAAGTTGGTTCACGATGAGATTGAGGCAAAAAATATCGAAATGGTTCCGGGGGCGCACGCAGGGGCAGAAAAGCAAGGTGACTTTTATGGCAAGCTGAGCCGACTAGTCGCCCGAATGGAGAACCGAACCTCCGACCGCAAACTGGGCTTCATGTTTCGAGCCCCCGCTGAGACGAAAGAGTACGGGTGGCTAGAACGTTTCGCAAAACGACTTATGGCGGGCACCCGCGATCAGTCGGACGCGAAGGGCGGCGTGAAGATTGTTGACTTCTCGGAAGTCCCTTCAGATGTATTGCCGCTTATCGTTAGCCGGATTGCGAGTATTGTGTTTTCTGTTGCACAATGGACCAACAGTAACGAGCGACATCCCATTGCGATGCTTTGCGACGAAGCGCACCTGTACGTCCCTGAACGTAGTACAAGCGCTGGAATTCTCGCTTCCGCATTGGGCACGTTCCACCGGATTGCGAAGGAAGGTCGCAAGTACGGCGTTGGACTCGTAATCATTAGCCAGAGGCCGTCTGAAGTGAGCCGAACCGTTCTAAGTCAGTGCAACAACTTCGTTGCACTCCGACTTACGAACGCGGAAGACCAGAGTGTTGTTCAGCGAATGCTTCCGGACAACTTAGGCGGCTTAGCTGGCCTTCTTCCGATTCTTGATACCGGCGAGGCTCTTGTGGTTGGAGACGCTTGCCTTCTACCTGCAAGAATCAGAATCTCCGAACCTCGGTCGAAACCAGATAGTGGGACTGTAGCATTCTGGGATCGGTGGGCGATTGACGAGCCATGTGACAAGATCGCAAATGCCGTGCAATCATGGAGAAAGCAGAGCACATAAAACAAACCAGGCTATTACCGATAGTGCAGTGGTTGATCCAATCATCACCTGACTGAACCGCCGCACAGAATTTAGCTGGACGGAGTCACTGGCTGTGCCTTTGCTGGCACCAGCGTGTCAACAGCACAAAACACAGCTTTCCGAGAACGAAACAGAAGTCATCAGACGTAGAAACCCTAGCAAGGGGTAGCTAACAATCTTGGCAAGGGCGAAAGACACGAGTCACAAAAAGGTCGTCAAGCATGGGTCAGTTCCGCAACCGCAGCATTGGCTCCAGAGCGAGCGGCAGGAAGCCAATAGCCCTCCAGTGGACGAACGGGTCTAAGTCGCTCACTATTCTCCTGCCTTCCGAGGGAACTGCTGTCGTAACTCAACATCGCAACTGGCTAATCCCTCCACGAAACGTTGAATTGGCGTCCTTTTGCCTCTGCTTGTTTTTCAGCCGTTGCGATTTTGCTTGATTTGCCTTGGTTTCTAGGTTCATGCGGCTCTACGCAACCCAGTCCTAGACATCCTATTTTACCGTAAATGTTTATCAAATGTCCGTTTGCATGGTTCGAATCCCGACGCCACCTTTCGCCCCAACTGAGTAGGGTCAAGTTCGCCTCGGAGAGCTTGACACAAGTCAAGTCTCAACTCGATTCCGGAGCCTTCGCTGCAACTTAAGCTGCGGTCAAGGCTTCTGTAATTTGTGCGTCTGTTCTTCGTCTGGTACCGAAACTTACTTCCATGCGAACCACAGCGATTTCTGTTTGATCCAACAACGTGGCAAACGGGTAAAGTGGACTTTTGTCGATTCTTAACTCGAACCACGTTAAACTGCTGCACAATGGATCTGATGCATCTGGTCTGTTTGAGCGCTGCGTCTTGGTCGCACGTTTTAAAGGAGT
>JAIXVG010000020.1 GCA_027483145.1 Planctomyces sp. | reverse complement strand
CTCTATCTCTTTGGCAGCCACGGCCACGAGCAGCACTTCATTTAACTGACGGACAAACCTTGACCTAATGCCGAACGCCACTCTTTCTGGAGCAGTCCTCATGCCTGTTTCTCCCGATTTGCGGCATGCGAACCATTCCCAAAAACGATTGGCAAAGTAGACCGGAAAGACCAATCCTTCGTTTGCCGATGAAAACCAGACCCCTGGAATGTGGTGAACTGGAGAATACCAACAATTCGTTGGTATTCGATCGACGGATGAACTTAGGAGGCGGCCATTTTTTGGGTGAGTCTCGAACAACTAGCCACGTGGCTGATCGCAAACGAATGCAGGTTTGCTTTAGGCTCAGAGGCAATTGCGAGGGACTCTCCGGGTGTTGAAACAAAAGGTGTCAGTGTCATCAAAATGCTGCGGTGTTGTGTGGCGATCCTGAGAGAACTCTGGGGTGTTCGTTAGATTTGGGATTCGCTACTTCTCGGTTTTTTCACATTCAACTATGTAAAACAGTGGCATATGGCAGATCGCTATTAATGAACAACCAAACCAAGCCCCTGAGACTTCGGTATCGTATGGAGTCGCAGTGGGCGAATCAACAAAGTCGCTTCAGGCATTACCATTTGTGCTTTGATCATCGCAGAAGCTACTGTAAACGGGCGGTCCAATCAGTTTAGGCTTGTGTTTTGCCTGAGAATGCCATGCCCCGGGCGGCGCTGGTTTGAACAGGGGGGCTGCCGTTTAGGAAACTCCTCTTGGCGGCAGGACACTCAATTACCAAAGGCCACTCACCAAGGCAGTTATGTCACGTGTTGCAGCGATGTTCGGCCGAAGGCTGGCTGCCGGGCTAGCCCGTTTGGGGCCTGACGAAAAGCGGATGCTGGTAGCCGTGTCCGGAGGAGCCGATTCGGTCGCTCTGTTGCACGGATTGCTGCATTTGCGGGCAGAAATGGGCCTCGAGCTAACGGTCGCCCATTTTGACCACGGCCTGCGGGCCGGTTCAGCTGCTGATGCCAGTTGGGTTGTGGAACTTGCCCAGAAATGGGGCATGCCATTCATTGTTGGAGCAGCAGCGACGGGTCAAATCGCCCCCGTTGGTGGTGGCTGGGAGGCCTCGGCCCGGCGCGCTCGCTATCAGTTTTTGCAAGAGGCCGCGGCCCAGGTTGCGGCAAAGATCGTGGTCACAGCCCATACCGCGTCAGATCAGGCCGAGACCGTGTTTCACCATTTGTGCCGGGGGACGGGCCTGTCGGGCCTTTCGGGCATCCCTCGTCGAAGAACGCTCGGGGAGGGGATCGTCCTGCTGCGGCCAATGTTGCAGATTTCTCGCGCAATCGTGGAGGCGTACCTGGCCGAGCAGCAGGTCGAATTTCGCGTCGACGAAACGAATGCTTCTGATTTGTTTACCAGGAATCGAATTCGCCGGGACCTGCTCCCTGCGCTGAAGGCGGAATTCCCGCAGGTTGAAAGCAGTTTGCTGAAAATTGCCGTAACCGCCAAAGAGCAATCGCGTTATGTCGCTAAGGCAGCAGCCCGTCTGCAGGCCAAGTCGCAGTTACCAGCAGTTCCGCCAAGCGATTCAGTAGCGGAAGTGATTGGTTTTCGAATTGATCTGCTGAGACGGCGGCCTGCGGTGGTCCTGAAGGCCCTGTTCGCGAAATTGTGGCGAACCATGGGTTGGCCCCGGGGGCAGCTCAATCGCGACCATTTTTCGCGACTGGTCAAAATCTGCCGCCACAATGCAGGGGAGTGGCCAAAAGGGGAAGGGGGGCATTTCCCGGGGGGAGTGTTTGTTTGGATCGAGCACCCACACCTCTTCTTCCGAGTTTCTCGACTGGAGCCGGGTCTCCCAGTGGAAAACCGTCCAGAGGGCGGTTAGAGTGCGAATGCCATTAACCGATTTGGAACCCAGAAACGCTCCCTGGATTTCAAATTGGGATTGATGGCTTCCCATCGACGTCCCCCGTCGGCATGTCGGGTCTGCAACGCGTCCTTTGGTCAGACCTTATCTCACCCCCCTTCCATCTTCGCATCATCAGGGAAACTTTGAATGAGTACGGCTACGCTCAGCCATTCTACGGCAGGCCCTGCGGCCCCTAACGCCTATCGGTTACTTTGGGCTGGCTTTACAGCCATTTTGGCTGCCGGGATGGGCTTTGCCATTCGCGGTGGGATTCTTGATAACTGGGGATCTGAGTTTGGGTTCACTGATACTCAATTGGGCAAGATCGGCGGGGCTGGGTTCACTGGCTTCTGCTTTGGAATCATTGTCGGCGGGGTCGTTGCCGACAAGATTGGCTACGGCAAACTGGTGATTGCAGCCTTCCTGTTCCACGTTCTATCGGCCTTTGTGACATTCGCCGCTGTTCCAGGAACTGCTCCCGCTGCAGCCTACACCTATTTGTTCTGGGGAACGTTTTTGTTTGCGGTGGCCAATGGAACACTGGAGGCGGTTGCTAACCCGCTGGTGGCCTGTTTGTTCCCAAACAATCGAACTCACTACCTCAACATTCTGCATGCGAGCTGGCCTGCAGGGATGATTGCCGGCGCATCGCTGGGCTGGGTGCTTGATGACTTGGTCAAGCTTCACTGGATTCCGCAGTTGGCTTTGTTCTTGATTCCAACCGTCGCTTACGGGTTTATGTTCCTGGGCCAAAGCTTTCCGAAGTCAGAAGCTTCAGAGAAAGGGCTGTCGCTGGGGGACATGATGAAGGATGTCGGGATCCTGGGCGGCTTGGTCGTCTGTGGTCTACTCGGCTTGTTCTTCCAGGATACGCTCAAGCAACTTGTTGGTCCAAACGAACTGATTAAGGTTGACGAGTCGACTGCTACCCTAATCACCACGTACGGGGGATGGGTTATCAGTGCTGTGCTCCTCTTTGCAATCGCAGTTCTAACCAAGTTCTCCGTTGGTTCGCTCCTGTTATTTGTCCTGTTTATCGTGCATGCAATGGTTGGTGCAGTTGAACTGGGGACCGACGGCTGGATTCAGAACATCACCGGTAACATCCTTAGTTCGTCTGAAGGGAAATATCTGTTTGTCTTCACATCGCTGGTGATGTTCAGCTTGCGGTTCTGTGCCGACTTCATCGAGAAGAAGATCGGGCTCAGCCCGGTTGGTATTTTGTTTGTCTGTGCGATTCTGGCCTGCGTTGGTCTGAACTTGGCCAGTCGGATCGATACCTTCACTAGCGCTCTGCTGGCGATGGCCGTGTATGGTTTTGGCAAGACATTCTTCTGGCCAACCATGTTGGCTGTGGCGAGCGATCGCTTCCCACGCACGGGTGCCGTGGCAATTAGCATTATGGGCGGCATCGGCATGATGTCGGCTGGTCTGTTGGGATCAGTGGGACTTGGCTTCTCGAAGGATTACTACTCAGGCGAAAGCTTGAAGACGGCAAGTCCTGCAGCCTTTGCTGAATACAAAGCTGAAAAGCCAAGCCAGTTCCTGTTCCTCGAAGGGCAGGGGCTTGATGCCAAGAAGGTTGGCGAAATCAAGAAAATTGCACCGGCTGACCAGACGGCCGATCAGAAGGCTGCGTTGGCAGCCGGGATCGAGGGTGACCGCAAAACACTGGTGGCCGACTCATTTATTCCAGCGACGATGGCTGCGGTCTACCTGTGCCTGTTGATCTACTTTGCTGCCATCGGCGGGTATAAGCCGGTGAAGATTGAAGAGACGCATACTGCGTAAATCTGGCGTCACCTGAGCAGGTGGCAATAGCCGACCGCAGTATTGCCCAAGCAGCCGATTCTCCGAAAGGGCACTCGTTATAGAGTGCCCTTTTTTGTTGGGTCGATTTGGCATTTTCTTCTGGATCCCCGTGCTGGCGGTACTTTCAGGCAAATTCTACAAGTCGTAACTTATTGATATAAAACGGTTTATGTTCACGTTGACCGGTTTTTGAATCGGTCGTAGACTTCGGCGTTTTGACGGGCCTGTTCCCTGATCAAGCTGCGGTTGTTTTTGCGAAAAAGTCCACCCTGTCAAAT
Organism: Planctomyces sp.; assembly: GCA_027483145.1. GTDB lineage: Bacteria > Planctomycetota > Planctomycetia > Planctomycetales > Planctomycetaceae > JAIXVG01. The sequence goes on along the minus strand of JAIXVG010000020.1, from coordinate 598 downwards.
GCGCAAATCGGGCCAAATGCGCCACTTGGGCCACACGGAAGTCGCCGCTACGGGTCCCGCGCGTCGGGAGATGGGGCGAGTTGCTGCGTTGCTAGTTGTCGCGTTAGTCGTGCGAATCGTGCTGGCAATCGGGGTGCAATATCAGCTCGATCACGTTTTGCACCGCCAGTTTCTGATTCCCGGTGACGCCGATGGTTATTGGGAACTCGGGGGCAAGCTGATCGCCGGACAAACCTACGCGCTGTACGATCCGCCGCGATATGCATTGCGGATGCCTGGGTTTCCAGCGGTTCTGGCATTTTCTCGCGGGCTGTTTGGTCCTCACTTACTTCCCGCGCGGTTTTGCCTCGCCTGTATTGGCACGCTGGGGGTTTATTGGGTCTATCTATTGGGGCGCGAGCTAGCGGGGCCAGCGGTTGGCTTGGCCGCAGGCTGGATGGTGACCCTATCGCCTTTATTGGCTGGCTTTAGCATTCTGATCCTCAGCGAATCGACATTCGCCGTGATGATGACTGGCAGCCTCCTGGTGTTTGCGCGGCTGGTTAAGCTCCTTAGCCAGAATGACGAACCCCATTCCCAGTCGAAAGTCCTGGCATGT
>JAIXVG010000023.1 GCA_027483145.1 Planctomyces sp. | reverse complement strand
GCCCAGGGACTTTAGGTCCTTCATCTCTTCCAGCATGCGGATGTCGTCGTCACCGAAATTCGTCTCGGACAGGAACAGATCCTCCATCTTGGTCAACCCGGCCAGATGCACCCACCCGGCAGAAGTGATCGCCTTGCTGTTGGTCCAGAATCGCTTCAGGTCTTTCATCTGGCCGATTCGCTTCATGCAGTCGTCATCGACGTAGTCCCCGAATAGAGTGAGTTGTTCCAGGCTCTCGACCCCATTAAGAAACCTCAGGAAACCCGCCGGAGTCATGGTCGACTGGGTGTGGTCGAACGACTTAAGCCCCTTGATCTGCCCGGCATAACCGATGACCTCGTCAGTTACGGTGTAGCCGCCGAGGCTGAGGGACTTGAGTTGCGTCAGTTTCGGCAGGACCGCAAATTCGCTAGCGGGCACGTCCGTCGCGTACAACTGGAGGAATCGCAGTTTTGGCAGCGAGGCGAGGGCGGCCAGCCCATCCGCCGTCACTTTTCCTTTGTACACCATCACCCGCTCCACCTCCGGTAGTTGAGCGATCAACCGCAGGTTCTCGTCGGTGGCGTTGTTCGCCTCTCCTCCGTCCAGGCCAGTACCAAGATTGATCGCCGGGCCGCCGTCCTTGGATTCGATTATCAGGCCACCCAAGCTGACGTTGTTCGCCTTGAGTTTCGTCAGTGCGGCTTCGCGACCCGCGGGGTTCGCTGGGTCAGCGGCCGAAGCGGCGGAGCCGAGCAAAAAGATCAGACAGGGTGCCAGAAAGCGAAATCGTGCCGGGTCAAGCATGGTAAACCTTGAGGCGGAGAGATTGTGGGATGCGGTTCTGTTCGGAGAAATTGTTTCATGTCCCGACTGGGCGGCAAGGCTGTCCTAGTACCAATAAGCCGATCTCTCGAGCCATTCGCTCGCTCCTGAACCGCTCTTCATCGCCTCGCTACCATAACAGGATCTCTTGGAGAGCAGCCCGGACTTGCCAGCACATGCTTGCCGAAGTCGGCAAGCATGTCACCCAGTCGTCTTGTATGGAGTGGTTCTCCAGAACATCCTACCTCTCGCGGTTTCAAGCGAACTTGGCCCATCGTCAATTTCTGAATCCAGCAACTTAAACGACGCGGAGAAAACTGGCTCAATACCGTCGTCAAAACTCTCCGAGCTTCTTATCACCACCATTAGACATGATACCGCTGAAGATGGCTGGATCGGTGTCGCGAGAGATGAACCTGACGCTCAGGTCCCCCAGTAAAACAGTAAGTCCTCCCTGATGATTGGTTTTCATGTTCTGCAGTTGCCTTTTCAAATCGACATCTCCCAGGTCTTTCGGTTCCATCCATTCGACGGTATCTGTCCCAGCAACCTCAACTGCAAAAACGGTCAGCGAAAGACCGCTATGGTGGTCATCCATTTCTCCCGCCTCGATCGGTGGAAAGCGCCCCTCTGGCGTCAAAACGGCCAGATAGGACGTTCGATTTCGTCCAAACTCCCGATTGGTCGAACAAATGTAACCATCGACTTCAGTCTGTCGGGCTTTCTCATTGACTGGATGATCCCAGGGTTTGGTCAGGTCAATCGATCGATAAAGGGCCGTGCGATCCAGAAGCGGCAAAATGAGAGTTCGCCAGCTATGTAGCCGATTCCCTTGAGCGTCTACGGTATACGGGGGTGGAAAACTGCCATGCTTTGAATGGTAGTTCTGTAACGCTAAACCGATGTTCCGTAGGTTCATCTGACAGAAATACTTTGGGCCAACGCCACGCGCTGAAACCAGGAATGGGATCTGAATTGACTGGAGTGTTGGCAGCAAAGCGACGCCGAGTACAGTGGCCACGACAGCAATCAGAATGACTTCCACGAGTCTGGCCGGAGGTTCCGGTTTCCCCTTGATCGGGGTCCGAACCGGGCCGGTATTGTTGATCATCCTTTCAGTCTCTCGATATGTATTCATGGCTACTCCCAGTCGGTCATGCTCGGTCTTGGCGGCGGTCTTCTGCTTTGAGATGGGACCAAACGGAAGATGGGCCGCGCGCATCCGGGTTCAAAACTCTCCAATCGTTTCACCACCGGCGATGGTTGTCAGGCCACTTGCCACAGCAGGATCGACATCGCGAGTGATGAACCGAACGGTCCCGTCTCCAAGCAGAAACTGCAGCCCACCAGTGTGGCTTCGCTCTTTATCCAACCCGAACTGAGCCTTGAAGAGGAGTTCCCCCTGATCGAGTGGCTGCATCCACTCGACTGAGTCTCCGGCAGCGACTTCCGCGACCATCATTGTTTCAGAAGTCCCATCGGTAATATCCCTAATCTTGCGAGGCTCACTACCGGGGAAACAACTATCGGGGGTCGAAATGGCCAAGTAGACCGTGCGATTGGCCTCCCGTTTTTCGGCAGAGGGACACGTGTATCTAGCAATCGCCGTCTGCCGGGCTTTTGCGTTGGCCAGATGATCCCACGGCTTGGTCAAATCGATCGACTCATAAAGCTTTTGTTCATCCATGAAAGGCAAAATGAGCGTTCGCCAGCTATGGAGCCGATTTCCTTGAGCATCAACCGTGTAGGCGGGGGGGAAGCTGCCGTGCTTGTCGTGATATCTGTGGAGCGCAAGGCCGATCTGCTTCAAGTTGTTTTTGCACTGGGTTCTCCTTGCTGCTTCTCTAGTGTTGCGTACCGGAAAACCGTTGATGGCACCCACTAAGAATAGAGCAACTAGTACTCCCCCCAGTACCTTGGCCAAGAAATAGATTCGTCTTGATTTTGGCTTGTTGAGAGTCTGCGAAAGATCCAAGGATGGACCGCCAGCAGATTGCACCGAGTCGTTCTCCATGATTGACCTCAAAATGGGACGCGAGTAAGCCGGAACTGGGGTCGAGTCCGTAAACCGACATGACCCTCACATAATAGCCTAAAACTCCCCAATCGTTTCCCCGCCAGCTATGGTCAGTAGACCTTCAATGGTGGTCGCATTCGTGTTGGTTGAAACAGTCCGAACGGTGCCATCCCCCATCAATACTTGAATGATGCCGGTATGGTGGGCCTTTTCGTCTACAAGCTGACGCCGCGACGTAAGCCCGCCCAAATCGTGCGGAGCCATCCACTCAACGGCGTTCGCTGCCACCGCATCGAGCACGATTATGGTGTTCTCTGGTCCGTCCTTGATGTCTGCAATGCAACGAGATTCACTTCCGGGGAAACAGCTTTCGGGCGAAGACACCGCCAAATAGGTGGTCTGATTCGGCTGAATATTCTTTGCGACTGTTGGGCACCGGTAGCAAGCGAGCTCGGTCAGCCGGGCTTTGGCGTTAACGGGATCGTCCCAGGGTTTAGAGAGGTCGATCGACTCGTAAAGTGATTGCTGGTCGAGATAAGGCAAAATAAGTGTTCGCCAGCTATGCAGTCGATTTCCTTGATCATCGACCGTGTAGGCCGGGGGAAAGCTGCCGTAATTGTCGTGATAGTTGTGGAGGGCCAAGCCAAACATCTTCAGATTGATTTTGCATTGTGTTCGTTTCGTAGCAGGTCTTGCCCTCTGAACGGCAGGAAGGAGCTGCATTGCGAGGATAAAGACAATCCCGATGCAAACAGTGAGTTCGAGAACCGTGAGTGTTCGCTTCTTCTTACGGGGCGTTTTGGGCTTGGGTAAGCTATCGG
>JAIXVG010000114.1 GCA_027483145.1 Planctomyces sp. | reverse complement strand
GAACGCCTCGTTTAGCCGAGTCGGAATTTCGCCGAGGAAGCAGCATTCGAACCGCATCAACAGGAAACTGGGCATCGTCCCACAACTGGCAAAGCTCATCTTCGGCGTTCCTGAGGACAAATTCGGGTGATGCGCTGTCATCTGCGGGCTTAGCCGATCGGGATGGTGTTACCCGCTGCGGGTTGCTTTTGGAGATTGCCGCCGCCGCCAGCAGTTGAAACTCGGCAGCTTGTAACTGGCCCTGCCCTGCATACAGCTTACCCAGTTCTAGTCGACAGCTTGGGGCGAACGGATCATCGGGAAAAGTGCTGAGGAACTGTTCTAAATCGGCAGATGCATGAGACGGCGCGGTGGCCAGCGACAATAGTTCCTGGCGATAGGCTTCCCAGACCGAATCGGATAGTTCGGGGAGTGAGGTTGCCCGCAGTAACTGTTGCCACGCAGCAGGGGAGACCTTCCAGCCGGGGTCTTGTGGGACATCTAGCAGAATCGGCTGCCGCAGTGACCGCAGTTCTCGTAAGGAAGTCAGTAGCCCTTCAACGTCACCTCCGCGCAGTTGCCATTGGCTAATCCACGCCAGGTCGCGAGCCGCCTCTTCTTCGTTGCGGCTTAATTGCTTCAGTCGTATGAGAGTTTGGCCCGGGTTATCGGGAGACTCCTTTAAACGTTCATGCAAGGCATCGCGAAGTAATCGCTCGGCTGGCAGCTTGGAAGTGGTATTCGACTGCAGCAACTCTTCCAGTGTGGTGATGGCACCTGTTAAATCACCCAGCACCATCTGCAGTTCGGCCTGCAAGATTTGCTGTTGGGCCTGCATTGACTGAGCAGCCCCTTCAACCGCCTGTGCCGCGTCTTCTTTCTTGGCGGCCAGCCTCAGCATGAGGGGCCGCGCCTGGGGGAAGCCTGCGACCACTCGCGCACCGGCCGATACAACCTGATCGCCGACAACCAGCAAGTTGCCCAAGCGCGTATCGCCGCCCGAGACTGGCAAGCTGAGGTCTTTGCCGGTCGCAATTTCAATGCAGCGCATGCGAGCCGTGTCGAGAGGCAACAGGAAGTGGGTTCCAATCCCAACCCCTAAACCAGCAGGGAGGCCAGTGGGAGTCTTCCAGATCTGTTTACCATCCTTAATGGAGAAGCCGCGGCAATGCTGCCTGCCGACGACCAGCACGACCCCTGCATGAATTGCCCCCAGATACTCGGCATCTTCGCGTGTCACGGTCCAGATCTTGCGACCTGTTTTGATATCGAGCAGATGCAAGTAGTTCGAGCCAGCGGGAAGATACAAGCAGCGATCGCCATCGACCAGCGGGCTATCATCAAAGCCAAGGTGCGTTCGCCGCAGGCCGCGCAAGGTGTCGTCCTGATTGGCGTTATCTCGCTGAATGCCCCCCTTGGGAGCGGCATCACGATCGGGTGTGGCCCACAGCAATGTGTCGGAAACCAGATCGTAGGCGACGAGCACCCCTGCATGGGTCGAACAGAGGACCACCCCTGCAGCGATGGTGGGCCGACAGCCAAAGCGTCGACGACGAAAGTCTTCTGCGTCTAATCGATCGCAAATAGCAAGGGGTTGCAGCCAGCGCATGGCCCCCGTCGCAGGATCAAGCGATACCAGCGAGACTTCGCGTTCAATCTCGGCGATGACCAAAAGTTGAGAACTATACCTAACCGGCGGCCCCAGGAAGTAACAACCATTCAGCGGGTGCGGATCGGCCGCATCTCGCAGACCACCAATCTTCCACAATAGGCTAGGAGCCCCTTTTGCCGCAGCGGTTTGACCTGCAGGAGGACGAACTCCTTCGCGGTTTGGTTCGCTAAGTGACTCGATATCGAACGCAAAAAGTGTGTTGGCTGGTTCGTTCCCATCGGCATCGCGACTCACGGGGACCGGGCCGTCTGCGTCGGCAACGCAGTAGAGCAGCTTTCCATCGGTCGACAGCATGCCGGTGACTCCTTGCGATGCCACCTGATCGGCAAACCCGAGCCCCGTATCGGCATATCGTACGTCTTTGGCCCGTGCCCCTAACTGAGCAGCAGCCGTTTGCAGCTTCGAGATATAGCCTCCGGGAAGTGCATAGCGCCAGACGGGCTTACCAGTACGCAAGTCGACCGCACACAGACCTTGATAGTCGCGAACGAACAGAACGTGGCCAATAACAACAGGCCCCGACGCGATGGCGGTTGGCTGCTCGCGATCGCGCTGTTCCGACTCCCATTTGTTTATCAGCGAAGTGAGCAACTCATACATAATGGGTGGTTCTGCGGGCTGACTGGGAACAAGCAAGTTCACTGTCCAGTCGGGACGGGGAAGCGCCGGGCTACCAACAATGCGACTGGCGGGGTAGTCACCTCCCGCAGGCCAATACCCGCGATAAACGCCATTACCAGCCAGTGCCGGGGCCGATACTTCAAGTCGATCAAGCTGCCTGAGTTTGGACTCGAACCCATCAGCGGCTGCGTCGCTTTGCAAGAGCTTCTTCAACCGATCGACTTCGGGAGAATCGCCGGTGATGGCCGCTGCGGTCAAACTCTTCAACAGAAATTGCGGGGACAACTTCCCTTCGTACAGGGGATCACGACTTGTCTCAGTAAAGAGGCGATAAGCTTGCCAGACCTCTCCGCGGTCCAATGCTTCGGTGGCAATGGCATCGATCGCATCGAGTGCTCCCTGTGTTCCGGGATATCGGCGAACGACTTCCCGGAGCATGACCGCATCACGAGATGCGCTGGCCGCCAGCCACAATCCCCTGGCAGCGGCTTCGTTGACTTCGCGATAGCGCTTCAGCTCGGCCGGGGATAAGTCGCGCAGATGATTTTGTGCCCACTGCTTGATCGAAAAGAATTCCCGGCCGCGCTGCCCGACTTCAAACGAATCTTGCGGCCGATCGAAGAGCCACTGCAGCCCTTGAAGCTGCTCGGTGAGTTGATTGGCCTCGCGATAACGCTCTACTGCGGTTCGTACTTCACGCTGCTGGCGATCACGAAAGAGGACCGACTTCATTTCTTCGGTTTGGGCGTTCGCGACT
>JAIXVG010000516.1 GCA_027483145.1 Planctomyces sp. | reverse complement strand
CGCTCCAAATCGCTCGGTAACCTAAGGCCATCTCGTGTTGACGTCAAAACACCTGCTGCGATCTTTGTTCCACCGATATCAATTCCGAGCACCGCGCCAGGCGCGGGTCGAAGCTGTGCCAGAATGTTGTCGATTAGATGTAGTTGCAAAGTCGATGCCATGGACAAGGAGGAGACTTGATTCTATTACGAAGACAAAAGTCCTCGATTCAGAGCCCTACTGTACGCAGCATTGCAACCACAGCAGCCTCCAACAAAACCAATTCCCATTTGCTTTGCGTCTATTCCGAAGTCAAAAAATGCATCCCGTGAGACCTGAATCGTTTCCAGCGCATTCGGAAATTCAGGCAACCTCGTATACGAATGACATTCGTCCGTCGTCAAGAACGCAGCTGGCTGGGCTGCAAGAGGCACGCTAACCACCTGCCGCATAAGGCTCAATATTTCCCGCATTCGAACAGGATCTTGTTCACAATTGGCGCCAACGGCGATAGCCCCATCATCGACCATGGTTTTGGCACAATCAGCCGGGGAGAAACCGTCGGAACACGCCGAAATCTTGGGACGAAAACTCATGGTGGCTATAACTGGCAGTTTCGTGGCCACAGCCGCCGATAATGCCAATTTCATCTCTGCGAGATGAAAGAATGTTTCCAAGATCAAAAGATCGACTCCCGCGTCTGCCAAGAGGGCAACTTGCTCCTTCAGGTGGCCCTCGGCCAATTCCAAGCCGCGCGGACCTTCACGTTCCACTAACTGTGTTCGGGAAACAGTACCAGCAACAAGTGCCTGGCCACCTGCCACGCTCTTGGCTATTTGCACGGCGCTCCGGTTAATCTCCTCTGTTCGATCGCCGTATCCGGCGCGCGCCAGTTTCTCTCGGGTGCCGAAGAATGTGAGTGCCTGCAGCACTTGAGCACCAGCACCGAGGAACTCAGCATGTAGTTGCCGCAAAGCTTCAGGATTTTCGACAGCGATTTCTGGGGTGTACTGCCCACTTCCTTTCCCAGTACCAACTTTCTCTCGCTGCGAACCACTTTCTACATATCCGCGGCGTTCAAGCTCAATCAGGTACCCTCCGTCTCCAAGAATGACAGGGACTTGAAATCGCGAGAAAATAGGGTGCATACTAAAGGCGAGCCCAGGAACTGAAGTTTAGTCGAGTACCGTCAGGACATTAAAAACTACTCGGCCAACGATGCGTTTGCAGAACGGCTTCAGATTTGGTTGCGTAGTTAAAGGCAGGCTGAAACGACGCAACCAAACGTTAACGAGTGAATCTACCCACTGCATCCTTATTGACGGACTACTTCTTATCTAGAGCGAAGTCAAAGTGATTGCGTCCTCCAACAACCGTGTATTCAAGGCCAGAGGTCCCGACTTTTGAATACTTTAATGGAATCAGGCGTTCATCTTTGTCTTTGCCACCAGTTTTCTTTTTTGCAGCAAGCTTTGCGTGTTTTGCCATTAGCTCTGCCGTCTTCTGGTTGTACTCCCGAGTTGCCTGATCGCTCTCCTCACGATTGGTGCTATATCTTTTGGCTTTCGTTTCCTCGGCCAATTTAGCAATCTCTTCCATCACGGGGTTGACCTCAATCGATGCAATGGTGACTGAATTCAAACCGATGAATGCACCGTCGCCATTTGTATAAGTCGTCAGCTCGAATTTTCCGTCGGCGTCAGTTTTTCCCGACGAAACTCGCGACGCTCCCGTCTGCTGAAATGTTACTAGTGCACCAACAGCTGGTTCTTCCCCTACCTTCACACTACCTGTGACGACCGCCATGGGCAACCGGTCACTGCCCCCGCCGCATCCAGAAATGAGCAAGAAGAGGCTGAAAGTCACCCAGATTCTTGGTAAGCGGTTAAAGTAAGCTGCCATACGGACCTTACAGCCATCCAAAATAGAAAGTAGAAGACGGTAAAAGAACATCCAGGACATGGTTGCCAATCAAGTCCTGGATGAACAACGCTTACGCCCTATGGAACTCGACATTCCGAGAACCATCTTCGGGCATCGCGAACCCATCAGAATGCTGGTTTTTCGATAGGTTCGCTTTCTTCCCTGTTAGAACTCGCCGACGACCTCCCCATCAGCCCGGGCACCAAGTCGTTGATACGTTCGCCAGTCCATGTTTTCACTCAAGAACCGGACGGTCCCGTCACCCAACAAGACATGAACGCCACCAACATGCTTCGATTTGGAACCCCAAGCCGTACTCCACTGTGTCCAGGAATTACAGCTGCTTGGGGGATCATCTGCATTGCCTGGACCTACACCGGGACAGGTTTGGAAGTTAATGGGGACGGTTGTCGTAAACCATTGCCATTCGTTTGAGGCCCAGCCTAAACGACCTGTTGCGCCCGTGTAGTTGTTACACCCGGGGAGGGCCTCCAGAAAGAGGATCGTATTCGACAGGCCATCAGTCGCATCCCGAAAACGTGCGGACTGGTTCTGTCCGAACATACCCGAGACTTCGTTGATTGTGTTTGTGTCTCCCCATGCTGCATTTGGGCCCGTAAAGGCCGTTGCTTCATAAAGTCCGCAGTTTTGCCAGCCGGGCGTGTTCTGAGACCCCTGGGACGGCACATAGTTTGTTTGAGCTGCAGCGTCACCCGCAGGTTCAAAAGGATCACTAGGGCAGCGTAAAGCGGGAATTCTGTGTCGGTCTAACCGCTTGCCGCCAATAATCTGGCTCAAGAGTTGGTTACTGGAAAAGTTCACTCCATTATATAGCGGTCCAAGCTCCATGTATGGAAGGAACAACAATGTCACGGAGGCTGCTTCCCAGCCGTTGACCTTCACGTTCGATGGGAGAATGTTATGGGTATCGTTGTAGTTATGAAGTGCAAGGCCAATTTGCTTCAAATTGTTCTTACACTGCGTTCGGCGAGCGGCCTCACGGGCCTGCTGCACTGCAGGAAGCAACAGCGCAATCAAGACTGCAATGATTGCAATGACCACCAACAACTCGATCAGGGTAAAGCCCTTTT
>JAIXVG010000424.1 GCA_027483145.1 Planctomyces sp. | reverse complement strand
GACGACGGAGCGGATCAAGGCGGCGATGAAGGAACTCGGGAAGGATGTCCCCGGGTGGAAGAAGGATGTCGATTCGATCGAAGGGCGGAAAGTGGAGGCTGCCTCCCGAACACGGTGGGAGGCCGTCCGCGATCAGGACGTGATTAGGTACAACACGCTGGTTCAGGACGCCGAGTTCAGCCGGACCGGCCCCGATGCGAAACGCCGGGACTACTCTGCGGTCGTGTTCGAGACGTTGAACGACCCGAACAAAAAGCTCGACGCGGTGACGGTGTCGGATCAAGTGATTGTAGTTCTCGGGGGCGAGACCGCGATCGAGACGGGACGGGCCGTGGGTTCGAAGAAGGATCTGAAAGAGCCGGTTTGGGATGTCCTGTATACGGCGACCTGGGTCCGTAAGGACGGGAAGTGGTGGATCGTCAACGAACACCAAAGCGTAGCGAAGTAAGACGCCGAACCAGTCGCTGCAGGAAGTGGTGGGGCAGTCGGAGATAAGAGAAGGGCGGACTAATTGAGTTTGGCATTCCTTCCACCGAACCGGCCGCGCGCCATGTTCGGGCTAATGCGATTGACGAGCTGGTGCAAACAGCGCCTGAATCGGTTGGCGCAATAGTTCATAGAGCATTAGCGGAACGACCCAGCACAGCCAAGCCGACAACGGATAGACTAGCTCGCTCGTGTTCTCGACCCATTCGCTGATGCCACCAATCAACCGAATGACCACGGCCGACAACAGCAGCACGAAGCAGCGGGTCATCCATTGCTTGTGCATTCCAAACTGCCTCGCAATCGCGGCGCGATAACCCTGCAAAGCGAAAAGCGCGGTGCCAATCGACAAGACCGCAAAGCCCGAAGCAGCAACCGGGCCGCTATCGGTTCCCAATGCCATAAAGAAACCACTAGGAGCAACACCCAACAGAACGTTGGCCACTTGCACACGTCCCAGCGCACGATGCCAGGCAGGCCAACGACGGCGAAACCAGTCGCTGACCAAAATCAGTCCCAGAATCAAAGATAACGGACCGGTGATCACGTGAGCGTAAAACGCCAAATGGTACCCGTTCCAAAAATTCCCTTCCCGTCCCATCAGGAAGCCGGTCTGAAAGTTAGGAGGGAAATAGTCGAACAGGTTGCCAAAAACGGCCACCAACGTGCGGACGACCACCAGAATTGCCAGTAAACGGCAAATGCGCGTGATGGCTAGAAGGGTCTTGTCTTCCATGATGTCGATTGACATGCAAGCGTTTGCCAGGAGTTTCGGACTGGTTCCCGATTATTGTATCACGGCGCTGTAGCCAATATCGGGCTTTGCCTGACCCGCGGCACCAGAAATCTCCGTTCAGAAGTGGCAGTGAACTCGACTTGCCCGGGGCGTGTCATGCCGGAACGGCCCGAGTCAACCGACCGCGGGATGTTTACCTGGCCCGCCGATCGAAACCCGGGCATTCTCCCGATCGTGCAGCTTTTGTTTCCACAAGTCCCGCTGTTGGCACGATGAATCGCGTATTCTGGTTGCGGCGGTCAGGGGCAGGAACTATCGTAGAGCGAAGTCAAGCCCGTTATAAGCGAGGGTGCTTGCTGTAAACTATTGCAGGAAAAGATCTAACAGCTTTTTGCTCTTCCTGCTTCATTGAAGACACATCAGGCAAGCGGCCTGATACACGCGATCAGAAAAAACGAAGCAGAGACAATGACCAGAGAAACTCTTCGAGATGTGAATGTTCGGGGGCATAGTCCGCTGATTGCTCCGCGCTACCTTAAGGCTGAAGAAAACATCTCCGACTCTTCCATCCGGACCGTCGTTGAAAGTCGCGAGGCTATTAAGCGCATCATTGCAGGTCATGATGATCGGCTGATTGTCGTGGTCGGACCATGCAGTATTCACGACCATGTGGCAGCCATCGAGTATGCTCAGCGGCTCGAGCCGATCGCCAAAAAAGTGGCCGATAAACTACTCGTGGTCATGCGGGTCTATTTCGAAAAGCCACGTACCACCGTTGGTTGGAAGGGGCTGATTAACGACCCCCACCTGAACGATACCTTCGATATTGCCACCGGATTGCGGACGGCCCGCCGCATTCTTCTGGAAGTGGCCAACATGGGGCTGCCCGCTGCCACTGAGCTACTGGAACCGATTACTCCGCAGTACATCGATGACCTGATTGGCATGACCGCTATTGGTGCCCGCACAACCGAATCGCCAACCCACCGTCAGATGGCCAGCGGCTTATCGATGCCCGTCGGCTACAAGAACGGGACCGATGGCAGTTTGCAAGTTGCGATCGACGCGATGCTGGCTGCTCAGATGCCCCACAATTTCCTGGGGATCAACGACGACGGACAAACTTGCGTAGTCAACACGGGGGGTAACCCGTGGGGAATGCTGATCCTGCGTGGCGGACGGACCGGCCCGAACTACTCGGCCGAGCATATCGCTGATGCGGTCAAGCGGCTGTCTCAAGTCAAGTTGGCCCCGCGCGTGATGATCGATTGCAGTCATGCCAACTCAAACAAAGACTACACCAAGCAGGCTGCGGTCTGGAATTCGGTGATGGAGCAGCGATTGGGTGGCAACAAAGCTATCATTGGCATGATGCTGGAAAGCAATTTGCACCCGGGAAATCAGGGTCTGACCGGCGATCCCACCCGCCTGAAATACGGTGTTTCAATCACTGATGGCTGCATCGGCTGGGCCGAAACCGAAGAATTGCTTCTTTCAACCTACGAGCAATTAAGCCCGGCTGAAGCTACCGCGTAACTGGTTGAGTGGGGGCGGGTTGGATTCGTTCCCGCGATTCCCAATGACTGCTGCCTAAGTGGTTCTCAACCGCTTGATAACAGCCAGGAAATCGGCTGGCACCGCAGATGTAGTTACGATTCGGCGCGGACTTGCCCCGTCGATAATCGTGGGATGGGTCAGCTCTAACGCGACCGCATGCAACATCAAACGCGAGCCAACAAATGGCCCTGCCTCTTCAATGGGGCCATACTTCAGGTCCCCAACCAAAGGGTGACCTGCCTCAGCCGCTTGAATTCGAATCTGATTTGTGCGGCCAGTCTCCAAGCGGCATTCAACGAGCGATGTCTCTCCAATTTCTTCAAGAAAGCGGAAATGGGTGATCGCTAATTGCCCCTGCCCCGCTTCAACCTCGCTGCGTCTTTTCCCTTTTTCGGCTCGGCCGATATGGCTTTCGATCGTCTGCGTCTCCATCCGTCCTCGTACTAACGCATGATAAACCCGCGAGGCGGAATGATCGGCAAACTGGCTAATCAGGTTTTGCTGCGTTTCCGAATCTCGCGCAAAGACAACCAGCCCGCTCGCGTCGCGATCCAGCCGATGAACGCTCCGTAGCTTAATGCGTGGCCCGGTTGAACCACGGATTTGCCGCCCTAACATCTCATCGAGGGCCGGATGAAGCGCCCGACGCTGGGGCGACCAATGCTTCTCTGACGGAGCACGAAGCGTTTGCACCCCATTGGGCTTCACCGCAATCACAAGCTTGGGGTCGCCGTAGGCGATTTCGATCGACTCCAATTTCGCAGGGCCACCTGGGCGAGGGGTCACGGAAAGGAGTTCGCCCACTGCCAGCCGCCTTGCGACATCCAGCGATGGCAAGTGGTTAATGCTCACATGCCCCCGTTCAATCCACCCCCGGAGTTGCGACCAACTTCCCGTTGGAACCAGTTGTCGAAGGCATGCGAGGACGGTCTTTCCCGCTTCCTCCGCCGAGACGGCGTGGGCAATTTTGACAGGGTCCATAAGGCAATCTTTGAGGTCAATCGAACAGGTAGCGAGCCGATTAGCGGTTGCCGGGCAACCTGGCCTAGCGGCGTCTTTCAGGCAAACATTCGGCTGGAGAAGCGCAAGTTTGTCGGAAACTGGTTTGACTGTGAAGAAACGGGCCATATGTTTCGACGTGTTCAGGCCAAGTGACTGCCGCTGTAACCGATTAGACCGGCCGGCGTGGCAGTTGCCTGAAATTCGGACAAACGGCCCTTCGAACGCGACTGATGGTGCCAGATTCTGGCTCGTAACGTGTTGTGCGGAAGTGGTTTAGAGACATGCGATAAAGCGTGGTGGGGAGAAGCTGGGAGCTTCGAGGGGACCCCGCCACGCTTTTTTCGTTTTCTGCCGGTGAAAGGTGTTCTGCCTTTCCCGCGACGTTCCGGGCTTTGGAAACGTCGCTGTTTTCCCATTGTTTTCATGTTACCCAGGCCTCCCCTGTTTCTGGTTGTTGGGGGTTTGTACCGATTGTCCTGATTTTCACGAGGTGAGCGGTTCTGCGGGCCGATATACCCCGATAAGGGTCGGTGCGCGACCTTCACAGTGCGGGTGGGGAGCGTTTGGCCCAACCCGCAGAGATTAGAACGGCCTGCCGGTGGGCAATTTGCTAACGGATGGAGCTTGGTGAATCGCGTTAGTCAGCCACATTTTGGGAACTGGCAACAGCAGGGGCTGGGATTGCTGTCGGTGGCAGTTTTCGTCGTTTGGTTTTCTTCGGCGGCTGAAACTGGCTTGAGCAAGCAAGCGAAAGAAAAGACGACGCGCGGCTCGCCTCGCGCGGCGGTGACTAAGCGTTGCGTGGCCGAAATCAACACACTCCCCGAATTCGAAGTCTCGCATGTTGGTATCGCGGGACACGTAAAACTTGATCATGCAAAAACAACATTAGCACCGCGAGCTAGTGCCAAACCATCACGCTCGCTGTTGTAGTTCGAACTGACACCTATCAACGACTCAGGCCCGAAGGGGGACAGGGATGTCTCACAAACGAACATTTCGAATTGCTGTTTGCGCGATGGGGATCGCCCTTCTTTGCCCGGCCCTGCTCTTTTTGATTTCCGATTCTGGACATCTGCTGCCCGCGTGGGACCTTCGTCCGGCCGGTCAGACTGTTTCCCTCGACACGGCCAAGACCATTGCTGGCAGTAAGCCCCGGCTTGATGTGACAACCGTCAGCTCGATGGCATTTGCTGATCGTCAGCCTGCATCGCTGTCGGCGCTGGCACTAAATGCGTCGCCGGAATCAAGTGCCGATATCGAACAACTCGCTTGGCAACTGCAGCAGCTAAGCCGCCAGGTTGAAGAGTTGCAGCGCACCAGTCAGTCGGGCCGGACTAGGGAAGTCGAGCAGTTCCAACTGCTCGTTTCGATGCTTATCAAGCGACTCGATGATGCAGAGCTCGCGCAGAAACTTTCCCAGATCGAGCCCCTAGCGCCGGTTGCGACCGTGCCCCAGCGAATCGAACTTCAGTATCCCCTTCCCGCCGGGAAGCACGAAGCGATTGAACCCAAGTTGGCCATTTATTGCGGAACCGCTGGCAATAGTTATCGCTGGGAATCAACCGGTAAACTCGATCGATTGATCGTTCTGGCGACTGCTGACGTACATCAGCGACTGGTTTCGGTGATTGCCGATCAATGGTTGCCAGAGTTGCGATTTGGTATTTCGGGCTACACGTTGCTCTTGCCTGAAGAAAAGCTGCCAATCGATTTAGTTGCCTTTGCGAATCAGTTGCAGCAACCTGGCACAGTGGCTGGTTCGAACGGAGATCGTAACGACACCAGGCCGGCTGCCCTCAACAAACAACTTGGCGAGCAAGCTACCAACGTCGAAATTCCACGTCGAACCTGGGGTGAGATGCAATTGACGACGGTTGCCATGCGGTCGGATGAGATTGCCACGAAGTTGATCTCGGCGACCGGCGGGCGGCAGCAAGCACTTCCCAAGGTGCAGTTGGTGAAAGATCAGTCGGCCGAACTCAAAATCAAGGGGATTCTTGGTCTTGTCTGCACCGAT
>JAIXVG010000493.1 GCA_027483145.1 Planctomyces sp. | reverse complement strand
GGGGGCCGTCATCGGCGCATCAACCAATTTACCATCGGCAACCAATGTAACTGCTACACCTAGCCCGTTACGTCCTTCATAACGGTGACAGCTTGAACAGTTTTTCGCGAACAGCTTAGGGCCTTGCGTCAGCGGATCTTCACGTAACAGGGTCAAGGCACCCAGCGGGGGAATGCCAAACTCGTTGGCTAGTTCGACCGCCCGGTGACCATCTTTTTCAGCCGACTTCACTGCCAGTTGATGGTCCGTATTCCGTGCATCGTTCAGCATCGCCAGGCCAGTCAAATAGACGACTCCCAGAATTAATGCAAACACGAACGCCACGTTAAAGCGATGCCCTAAATTCCACTTCCCCACGAGCGGCATCAGGGCAATGACCCCCATCACCAGCCCCGGCAAGTAGATTGCCCCGAACGCCAGCCCCAGTTCCTCAACCAGTTCAAACTTCAAGAACTGGAAGAGAAACAGGAAGTACCACTCAGGCCGTGCAGCCGAGTAGGCTTCAGCCGGGTCAGCAGGGCCCGCCAGTTCAGCCCCTTCATAGACACTTAAACCAATGATGGCTGCCAGCACAGCCAGGCAGGCCACGGCGTCCTTCAGAATCTGATCGGGCCAGAACCAGCCGGTCGGCGCCCGGTCGGGAGCCGGGGCATGAATGCCATGCTTCCGAAATACCGCAATATGTAGTGCCAGAAAACCAACCAGGGCAATCGGCAATAGGCCAGCGTGCAAGGCAAAGAACCGCGTCAACGTATGGTGACCGTAGCTGGGTCCCCCTTGCACAAGCTGCTGCACGTAAGGGCCCACAACCGGAGTAACCCCCGCGATTTTTGTAGCTACCTGAGTCGCGTAGTAACCTTTTTGATCCCACGGAAGCAGGTATCCCGTCAGCGACAGCCCCATCACGATTTGCATGAGGACCAGCCCCAGCCAAAAGTTGACCTCGCGCGGCGCTCGGTACGCACCGTCGATCACCACTTGCATGAAGTGTAGAACAAGTAGAATCATCATCGCCTGGGCGGCAAAGTGATGAATTCCGCGAATGAGCCAGCCGTAGCTCATCTGGTACTGGATGTAGTAAACGCTTTCCCATGCGGTCAGCGTGCTGGGACTATAGGCCGACCACAACAGCAATCCTGTCAGCACTTGCAACCCAAAGACGAAGGTCAGCGTGCTTCCCCAGACATATCGCCACCTGGCCCCACCCGGAATTGGCTCGTACAGAGCCTCTTTCATGACGGCGGTAATCCCGGTTCGACTTTCCACCCATTGCCAGAGCGCGTTCACGAGACCACCACCTTCTCTTCAATGCCACCCTGAAAATCTTGATACTTCACCCAGACCGTCCCGTCTGGCTTCACTTTGACCTCCAGCACATCCAAGGGTCGAGGCGGAATCTTGTTGAGCTTCTTCCCTTCCAGATCGAATGCACTCGAATGGCAGGGACAAAAGAACTGGGAATCTACCGGCTTATAGTCGACCTTACACCCGAGGTGCGGGCAGATATCATTGAACGCGATGACGTTCTGATCGTCGATTCGCCGCAGATAAACGGTACCAATCGTCTGATTGCGAAACACATTCCACGCATCAACTCGATCGGCCTGAACAGTAAACCGCACCGGGGTGCCATCTGTCGGAAGTTCGGCCAGGGTGGCTACCCGGTTAAAACCATCCTCTCCCCCGCCAGCCCCTTTCTTTTTGCGGGTCAGCGGATCGGCATAAAACAGCATGCCAGCCACTGCTGGAATCACCCCCAGCAATCCTCCCGTCACGATTGCGGCGAACTCTGTGACAAAGTTCCGGCGTGGCGGTCCATTGGCCCCATGACTGTGGGATGCCTGGCCCGCAGGATTGTCGACTTCTGATGCTGAATTCATTCAGACTTCCTTCATCACAGCAGCAATTATCCGATCGAACGACGCATCCCCCTCAGGGCACACACGCTCGATCGATCAAGTGCAAGAATGTACGACGGTCACGTCTTCGACTCAACCACAATTCGGCTAACCTACACCGGTGATTGAAGCTATTCGACTTTTCCCTTGGCAGGCTGCCGTAATTGGAACGGATTGTGATACAAAGCTTGATTGCCAAGCAGAATCGACATCGATTGGTTCGATGAGCGTGAATTCAATTGTTCGAGGGTGAAATCAGGAGCTAATCCAGAAACCCGGTTGTGGCTGTTCGAAGGTACTTCGATCCTGCACAAACTGAATGAATCAGAGGGTTTTAGTATCAGCTATCAAGGCGGGGCAAGAGGGCATCAGGCAGGTTTTCAGGCAGATAATCAAGACTTAGCTGAACGCGACGGCATTTCATGACGAAATGGCAGCACCACAACTGTTTCTCGTCTTAAAAAAAAGATTGTATGCGAACAGCGACACCGATTACCAGCGGAAAAATGCCATCCGCCAACTTGGTACAGGCCGGGCGCCTACTCACTTAACGACCATCTATGCCGGTATCGCCTAAGCCGACTGCGCACTCGCGACCGCAGCATGCATTGCCGTCAGGGCCTGAGCCTTTGCTACTTCCAGTGGGCCAACCAATGTCGCACCAGCAGCCTGCTTATGGCCCCCGCCACCAAACGATTCTGCTACCTTCGCCACATCAAGCGAATTGCGGCTACGGAAACTCACCTTCACCGCCCCGGTTGGCTGTTCAATTGCAATGAAGGCCGCCCGCGTCCCGGTAATCTTCAGGCATTCGTTCACCAGGTCTTCAGTATCAGATGGAACTGCTCCGAACTCGCTGAAGTCTGCAGCCGTCACCCAAGTAAAGGCCAATTGACCACCTTCTTCAATCGTGATCCGTCCCAGCGCACGCCCGAAGAGCCTCATCCGCGCCAGGGTCGCTTGTTCATAAAGCTCTCGGTAGATCTCATCCTGACGCACACCGAGATCAATCAGCTTTCCGATTGTGCGCATGGTTTCACCCGAAGTGGCTGAGAATCGAAACCATCCCGTGTCGGTTGCAATCGCTGCAAAGACCGCCACAGCCACCGGGTGACTCAGTTGTACCTTCAAGTACTCTGCAAATTGAAAGATCAGCGCACCGGTCGCTTCCGACTTCGTATCTTTGAACAGCTCGGCCCCCAGATCATCATTACTTACATGGTGATCGACCACGGCCCG
>JAIXVG010000063.1 GCA_027483145.1 Planctomyces sp. | reverse complement strand
TTTAGCTTGACCCGGCAACTGATGAGAATATGAAGTAGTGGCATTCGTGGGCATCTCGTACCTCAAGGGCTAGGTGGTTTGGACTTAGGGCTCCTCGGGAGCCCATGGTTCGGGGATGGATACCAGGTTCCGGGGACGCGGACGTACTGTCTTTCGACTCGCAGTCGCATCAGGTTTTGGCGTTCCAGCGGGCCGCTGATGCATCGAACAGGCGGTTTAGCCCATTGCGAGGCTTGGCGCATTCGTCGTAACCGATTACCGGCGAGAGAATTGCGTCCATCACCCTGAAGCGAGAACAAGATCCGGTTCCGTCCGGGACCGGCTGTTGTTCTCGCTAAGATGATCCGTCTACAGCGCACACAGGCATCGATCCATCCGATCCAAAGCCCCGTGTCAGATAAGTCAACACAGGCATTTGAAATCGTTGGTACCGCAAGGTGACGTGGAATATCGAAGTTCCCACTTCGATCCACGATTCAGCTAAGCAAGGACGGTGGCCTAGAGGTAATGATTGAAACAGTCATCATTGAATGCATTCTGTAAGGCAATTTGGCCTTTTTCGCCAGCTACCTAAACCCCAACGCAGCAAATCGATCTCGCTTCTCAGTTACCCACGTGTCATTCGGATTATCCCGGCCATACGCCTTCAGAAAGGCACTGGCCTTTCCGATATCCCGGAGCTGTTCGAATACGACCACAAGGCGACGAAGGATCGCGGGACGGCCAGGAAAGTCACGATTCAATTGCAAGAGAATCTCGGAGGCTTCGTGGTACTGTGCTTGCAGCCCGAAGATTGAAGCCCGTTTAAGAAGAATGTTTGGCGTCTCACCGTCATCAGCAACCATCGTTTCGACCAGGTTGCGTGCTCGTTCGATATCACGAGTCTCCAAGAAACACTTCAACGCGATTTCTCGCAGATCGCGTCGAATCGAAGACGCTTCCGACAACAACTCGGGATGAGCATCGAATTCCCGTTTGGCATCGAATACTCGACCATCGCGGACTGCGGACGAAACCATCAGCAGGAAAGCGTGCTTGTCGCCAGACAACTCGAATTGAGTTCGGGCAATGTTTTCAGCCCGAGCAAAGTCAGAGTTATCGATCAAACTAACAACTTCGCTAGACCAGTCTGCACTTGGCTCGCGTTTGACGGAAACGGCTCGCTCGGGAACGTAGTCCAACTGGGCACGCCGTGCTTGCTTGGACGATTCGAGTAACTCCGTGACAGTTGTCCATCGATCTGCGGGGTCAAGGGCCAAGCAGCGTAGGATGAGGTGTTCGAGCGATGGACAGACCGACCGATTGATTTCGCGTGGCCGGGGGAATGGCGAGTGGCGAGCGACCTGACTGAGCGTGTCATGCGGAAGACGTGACGTAACCAGATGGTAAAGCAGCACACCAAGGCTATAAATGTCGGCGCTAAATACTTCGCTACGGCTGCGACCACGTCGGATCGAACCGACAACTTCCGGTGCGGAATAGAGTATCGTTCCGCCGTTATCTCTCGTGCGTGCATACATGTCCTCGGGAAGAATGCTGCACCCAAAGTCAGTGATCTTCACCTGGTCTCCTGAGACGAGCACGTTCTGCGGCTTTATGTCTCCGTGTGACATCCCCAGAGAATGAATGTACGCGACTCCATTCAGAATCTGCTCGTAAATCCCAAGTAGCCTTGCATAGCTTGAGACAAATCCCTGGTCTCCAGAGTCGAGAAGTTGTGCCAGCGTCTGGCTGGGGAAATACTCCATCTCGATCACGTACCACTCGCGTTGCGGTGGAACGCGTCCCATCCAGTAGATGCTCACGACATTAGGATGTGTGCCCTGATTCACAAGAGCGGACCCTTCAGCCAAGTCGTCGTTGCTAGCTCCCTGCTCTTTGGGGATCTTGAGGGCAACAATGTCGCCCGTATCGAGCTTTTCAGCACGCCATACCCAGCCATACGAACCGTCGCCGAGCTGTTCAAGAAGTTGGTATCGCTCACCAAGCATTTTATCTTCACGGGGAATGAAGAAGCGATTGCGGTCAGTCATTGCACACCTCGCTCGATCACCTGCGTCAACCGCCATCGCGTGTCGTCCGCCGATTGCAGCACAAACTGAAAAAACAACACGGCAGCGTCGGCGGCTCCGGTTACCCGTTCCTTTGCATTCGTCTCGAAACCCTGTTTTGCCCTTCGTCGCAGGGCATCATGATCGGGCAGCGCCGCCAACCCCTTTGTCCAATAGGCCAGGATCAAGATCTTTGGTACGGTCTGCCAGCGATGGTGGGCCAACAGGAGGCTGCGCATCTTTCCAGAGAGTTTTCCTTCATCCGATTGCCCCGAATATCTCTCGAATTCGACAATGACTGACGGATGCTCAGATCTTGGCGAGAACCATGCCGAATCGTTTCGGACATCGTCGCCGACAAACCCGTATGCACCCTCAACTGGGGCTGGCATTTCTGCAATCGCGTCGAATCCAAACATCGTCCCCATGAGGTTCCAGTAAGTCATTCCGATGCTGTGGAGTGCGCACGAAGAGTCTGCGATACCTCGGTCAGTCCAGAGCCCAAGGTGTCGTTTGGCAAGCGACAACTCGCTTGTCTCTTTGCGGATTGCCTCAACTGCCGACTGTGCCACTTGGTCGCCCCCAAACGCGTAGGACATCGGGTGATTCGCCGCCGTGCATCAGCGCCTTCGTGCCAATCTTCACCAGTAACGGTGCGGCGATGGAACGCCCAAAAATAAGAGCTTCGCCAGTGGACAGGCTTGGTAGTTCATCAAGGTCCGCCTGACTGATCATGTCGGACGTGCGAGCGATAAATCGCTGGTCATCAGGGTTCTTGAGCCGCATCACGATCAGCGTGTTGCACTGGGATGTAACATCGGGATCGAGTTTCGATGGGCGCTGACTGATCACCGCGAAGCCCACGCCAAACTTGCGGCCCTCTCCGGCAATCTTCCGGATGATGCGATGGCTGACAGCCGCCTGCCCTGCCGGAGCGAAGTTGTGACCTTCTTCGTAAATCAACATGCACGGCCGAATCGGGTCGGACTTGCTCGATGCCGCTTGCAAGACTTCGCTGGAAATCAGGGCAGTGATGATTTGCTTGGCCGTGTCACTCAGGCCTTGCAGATCAATAACGACAAGTTTGCCGTTTCTGTCGCTGGGGCGTCCCGTCATCTCGTAGATGTTCGTTGGCTCGGCCAAGGCGGCAGAGTAGAACGCCTGTGCCTCGGCAAGCACTCGTGAAAGTTTCATGGACGCAACCGCAGCGCTGCGACTGTTGAGGGCTGCGGCTTCCGCTTGGCTCAACTCGTCCCATTGGCGGACTTCGTCGAGACCGTCGCTGAGAAAGTGTCTCAGCCGATTAATGTCGCGAGGTTCTGTGGCATCCACAGATCGCCAATATCGGATGGCCACGTCGAGCACTCGCTGCTGCGGTTCCGTCAAGCCGGGTAGAATCTGGCTGATGTCATCCATTTCGAAATGGTCGAACTGCAACGCCAGCTCTCGATTCTTGCCCGCGTACTTGTGGCGAAATGCCGGGCTCTGCGGCGTGTAGACCATTATGCCTGCACCAGCTTCGGTGAGCCGCCGCAGAGATTCTTGAATCATGGGCAGTGATCGACGATCGCGTGGATCATCAACACCAGACTCGTGCGAACCAAATTGAATCTTGCCACCCAGCAACGCTCGGCCGTATTCACCGTGTGGGTCGAAGACAATCACCGTACCGTTGTGCAGAGCGACCAATCGCTCGATGATGCGACCAACGGTGTACGACTTGCCGGCCCCAGTCATGGCCAACACCGCCAAGTGCTCGGTCACGAGCTTGTTGACGTCCAAATAAACCGGAACGATATTCTCCCCCCGGTCGTAGCCGACCAGGTTTC
>JAIXVG010000592.1 GCA_027483145.1 Planctomyces sp. | reverse complement strand
CCCGCGTTTTCGCACCCACGATGACGCCCTGTTGCAGACGCGGATCTTCGCTGGCCTCGCTGCCGCCAGCCACCACATCCCCCACGCGAATGGGGATATTGTTGGTTGATGCCAGGACGATTTGTCGAATCTCTTTCAGCCGCCGCGTTTCTTCAGCGCGTAAGACATCTTGCGCCGGCTCGGGTTCCAACGGCAACTTCAGCGTTGGGTCTGACCCTTCTCCTAATAAACCCAGACCACGCACGACCTGTACAGAATGCGGCTGGAGTAAATAGTCCCCTCCGACGTTGGCGTTACTGTCAGCGATTGCTTTGTCGAGTTGACTTAGCGTAATACCAAATCGCCTCAACCGCTCGGGGTCAGGTTGCACCTCGTAGCGTTTTACTTCTCCTCCAAAACCGACCACATCGGCAATCCTGGGTATCCGCCGAAACAGTCGCGATAGAGTCCAGTCCTGCAGTGCTTTCAAATCGCGAATGGGGTAAACCGGTTCTCCCTGAACGTTCGTCGGGTTTCGGAGCGTATACCGATAAATTTCGCCCGTGGGAGAAGTTGGCGATAGTGTTGGCGTGACACCCAACGGCAAGCTAGCGAGCGCCAAACGATTAAGAACTTCGATTCGGGCGTCTTTAGGATTTGTTGAAAAGTTGAATTGATTTCGCAGATGGGATAATCCAAACAGGGATTTGCTGCGGGTCGATTCCAGGCCGGGCATGCCCGCCAGGGCCACCTCCAGCGGAACCGTTACCTGCCGCTCGATCTCTTCTGCAGAAACGCCCGGATATTGGGCGATGACTTCAACAATCGCCGGTGCCGGATCGGGATAGGCCTCGACATTGATGTCAAAAAAGGCGTAACCACCCACGGCAATCAGGACCAGAACCATCAGCGCTACAACCAGCCGCTGCGTAACGGCCCACCTCACGAGCACTTCAAGCATCTTTTGCTCTCAATCTTGAACCAAGTACTCCGAGTAATGATCCGGAAGCCCTCACAGGAGAAAATGTCCTCCCAAGAAAACGGTTCTTCAGAACAGTCTCAACCGGATCATTGAACAGGTTGCCTTAGCCGCTTGCTGCTCACGATTCGACGAACACAACCTGGGTAAACATGTCTCGATTTGACCCTCATGGAGTTGAAACTTTCCGCAGCGCCGGCGAAGTGTTTTTCGCTTGATGGGCAGCAGCCAATAGCAATTCATTCACTTTGGCCTGCAATTCGATAGCTGCCGAGTCGACCACTTCATCACCTGGCCGAAGTTCGTCCTTGGCCGATTTGGGCACGACCCAGACCGCTGTTGACGTGCGCCTTACAACGTTGACCCAGATGCGGCGAATTCGTTGCCATTGTTCGGGATACTCACCCGGCATGGCCAGTAGAATGCAATTCCCCGCCTCCGTTTCGACCAGCGCGCTAACCGGCAGGCTGACGCCTGCAACCGAAACCGGCAGTAGAATGGTGGCCCGAGCAAATTGGCCGACACGCAACTGCTGATTCGTATTTTCAATCCACCCCAGAACGATGGCCGTATGTTGATTCGGATCAATCACCTGGCCGACGGTTTCAATCGCCCCTTCAATCGGCTCTGACGAGGTCTGACCCGGAAGAAATACAGTCCACCTCCGGCTATGCGGCGGCATGGCCAGCAATTGCGGCAAATCATCTTCGTAGATGTGCGCCAAAACACCCAGCCTCTTAACGTCGGCTAGTTTGAAGAGATCCGTTGCTCCATCGACTACGTCTCCCACCGTAAAGTTCTTTTCGAGAATCACACCGTTAATCGGCGCTCGGATATCAATCTCTGCCCACGACTGATCTCGATTTTTCCCACTGGGCGAATCGACCAGTGTTACTGATATGCCGGTCGGCGCTGCAGCCTGATGAATTCGCCGAGCCTCTGCTTCGATGTCCACCAATTCGTCGTCTGGAATTCGCCAGGAATGCAACGTTCGCTTTAACCTGCTAACCGAAATAAGACCCGATTCATAATTGCGTTGCATTTCATCGATTAGCCGCTGGGCTACCGTGCCCTCCCCAGCCTTTCTCAGCTTGGCGAGTAGCGATTCATGTAGCCACAAACTGCTGAGTGCATCCACCAGATCGCTTTTTTTCTCGCCGACTTCTTTACTCCATACCGTGGCAAGAACTTGCCCTTTCTCAATACGGTCGCCAACCCGTAAGGCCCGCGGCTCATCTGTCCCTTCTAGCTGTTTCACTAAGCCAACTGAAATCACCTCGCCAATGAATCGGGAGGGAACATGAACCAACCGATCCGGATCTAAAACCAATTGCCCGCTTAGTGAAAGCGGCCGCGTTGAAGTCGTATCCCGGGCCTGCTGCAAATGGATTCCCATTGCTTTGACCGCTGAGGCTGCAACATCGACGCTCTCCTGGGCAACGTCCACAATCTTGACGATGTCTGATCCATGAGGTTCCGCAGAATCACTGAGTACGGCATGTGTTTCCGTCATCAACCAATTGGCGATGCCAAGCACAATCACCAAACTCGTAATGGCCAATAATAGCCACTTCGAAGCACGGCTCGGCCAGATGGTTGCCTCTGAGGCTGAAACCGGCATGGGCTGAATTCCCGATAAGGACTTCATTGAAACTGCTGATTGACCGGAAATACCACTACAAGCGTCTATGATCTCGATTGAACGATTCGATCAGCGACCCACTGACTATAGGTGGTTGGTGTCATTTGGCGCCCTCGTTAACGGCTTGCTGGCAGATTTTCGTTAACATTGAAGCGGTATCAACTTTACCAGCGTCAGGCAGGGCGATTAAGGTGAAAGAGCCCGTACCCCTAACTTATTGATACGGCTAAATGAGCATTTCAGCCACAAACGATTTCGCGACCTTGCAGTCTTTACAGGGTCCGCAGTCCGCCTTTAAGTGGTTGTCTGGCAAAGTTCGCTATCTGCTTAGGCCAGTTCTTGTCGGTCCGGATGACACACGGTCCGGCCTCTGAGCCTGTAAACTCTGACACCCAGTATCAAATTTTGAAAAACAACGGCCAAACTGGGGCAGCCAATGGCACTTACGACGGGATCCCGCCTAAAATCCGGCAACGGCGGTTAGTTTGGAGCGGCCTTGTTCACTCGCTTACCGTCAAGTGCAGAACCGGGTTCGATTCCCAAAGAATTCATCTCTCTCGATACCTCATCTCGGGCGAGTTAAACCTCTTGAAAGGCAATCTTATGCAAGGCAGCCAACGCGTTATCGATGCTCTGAATGATGGGCTGACGGTCGAACTGACAGCCATCAACCAGTACTTTATCCAAGCAAAAATGTGCAAGAACTGGGGCCTTAACAAGTTGGCCGCCAAGCACTATGTCGAGTCAATGGGTGAGATGAAACATGCGGAAAAGCTGATCGACCGCATCCTCTTTCTGGAAGGGGTCCCTGAGATTGCCCGGTATGACGTCATTCGCCCCGGGACCGACGTGAAGCAGCAGTTTGAATACGACCTCGAACTCGAAACCAAAGGGGTCAACTCTTACAACAAAGCAATCCAAATTTGCATGGAAGAGAACGACAACGGCAGCCGCGAACTGATCGCCCCGATTCTGGTTGAGTCGGAAGAGCACGTTGACTGGCTCGAATCGCAGCTTGACCTGATCAAGAAAGTTGGGATTGAGAACTACTTAGCCCATAACATGGGTGAATTCGAAGAACACTAACAGCCCACTGACGACTCGCTTGGCAGGACCAGCTCCCGTTGAATGCCAATCCGAATACCTTCTGATGCGGGCGGCCCTTTTCGACAATCAAAGCGGTTTCGAATAAGCACAACCGGGTTTTCGGATAGGTTCTAAGCCAAGCGGCCAGTCACCACACCTGACGAGCAGAGCGGGGTGCAAGGCAATTGCCATGCACCCCGCTTTTTTGCGTCTGTCACGACTCCTTCACTTCTTGGCCACAATCAGAAGCCCCGCCAAGATCAGCGAGGCGCCTAGCAGTACTCTGCCAGTAATCGGCTCCTTCAGAATCAGCCACGCCAAGACTACCGCTACCAGAAAACTCCCTTTATCGATCAAAGCAACGGTCGACACCTCACCTTCCTTCAGGGCCTTGTAATAGAAAACCCACGAGATGGTGGTGGTAACACCTGATAAACCCAGCCAAAGCAAGTTGGTACTAGAGACCTTCGCCAACTCGGTTGGCGGAACCGCTATCGCAGCAAAACCCAACACCAGCACAAAGACAAAGCAGGTACGAACGGTCAGCCCCAGCTCGGCTGAAATCCCAACCAAACCCTGTTTCGCAATCACCGAAGTACATCCGGCGAACACGGCCGACAGAAACGCAAACCAAATCCACTTCGGCATTGACCGGTTCCTTTGTTGAATCATGTATGCTGCGGCAGCTTGTTAAATGAAGAACCAAAGAACTTTTGCCATTTAACCATCGCAAGGGTTGCATCGCAGTCGGTACTGCCTGATGCTGATCTTAGAGGGAGTCAGTTCGAATTACTGCTCTCGGCGGCTAATCACCTAATGGTAACCGTTAAACGCGACGATCGAACGATAGATTGATATCGACCGTTGTCTTATGTGGATCGGCTCTGCCTGGATCGGTTTGGATGCTAAGCCTTGCGTGTCTTCTAGACTCCCCTTGTGTCACGTGACCGTTTCAATCAATTTGCTTATGGAAAGTGATGCCATGCTTATTAGTTCTCAATCACGAGTTTCCCTTATCGGCCAGTTTGTCACGGCTGCTGTGTTGCTGACGCTCGTCTGCACCTTGGCACTGGTCGATGCAGCCGAGGAAGGATTACCCACGGAAACTCCTGCAGACGCGACTCCACCTGCTGCTGCAGAGCCCGAGTCACCCGAAGCGATGATTCAGCGAAAAGCGGGCGAAGCCATCAAGACGGTTGAAGATCAAGCCTCGAAGGTCGCCAAATCGGTTGATGAGACGCAGCAGGCCAAAGTAGCAGCCGAGAATGTTTTGAAACCAATTTACATGGTGGCTGAATCGCTGTCGTTTCCCGCGTTTTATTGGATTGCGTTCACCCTGTTTGCAGCGGGGGCGATCAGTTTTGCGCTGCAGTTAGTCCTTGGCAAACTGGTCGTTCTCAGCCGGATGGGCTTCAGCCTGAAGGAGATTTTGTCCGACCTGCTAGGGCTTGTGATCAGCCTCTTGGGACTGGTCCTGACCACTCAGGCTGCGACCGAGAACTCGACGTTCACCACCAGCGCCTCGGCTGTTCTCTCGGCAACGGCTGTCGGAGGCGTGCTTGGGTTCTTCATGTACTTGTGGGGCCAGTCGCAGGAAATCGAAGCTGCCCGTGGACGGTCGATGACCAGCAATCAGCAACCGCCAGCCGCACCAGGAAAATGACGTTCTGTGGTCCCTAATAACGCGTTTCGAGCCGTTCCTTGCGCAAGGTCAACGGCTCGAAAGCGGATCGATCAATCAACACCATCGATCTCCCGACGATCCCGATTGTCTGGACCTGACAGAGCACGCGTTGCTCATTCGTAGCGAGAAGCGTGCGAGTGCCGATCACTCATGCGGAAAGTCGACGCGCATTCCTTGGGACCAGGTCTTGAATTGGAACTTCTCGTAGTACCCAATCAAATGCGGGGCGCAGTCGAGAATCACCTTGTAGCAACCCTCGTCCTGGCAAAACTGCAGACAATGCCGAATCAGTTTGCTTCCAATCCCGTGGGTTTGGAACTGCTTGTTCACCGCAACATCCTCAATGTGGCCACAATAACCGCCCGAATGCAGGTATTTCTGTTCGATGATGACAGTGGCCGTCCCGACAACTTGCCGACCAATTAAGGCAACAAACGTATCGAGATGAGTTCGCATCCGCCGCTGATAAACCTCGACCGCCTGCTCGCGGGTCAGGTTGACGGTCGTCAGGGCTTCCAGTGTTTCCAGAAACCCATGGTCGAGGTCCGTTGCAAACATCGGCCGAATGATCACTTCAGAATTGGCCAGCTCATTGGGTGAACTCAAGACTTGGCCCCTTTTCTGATCACGCGATGAAAGTGCAACTCGACTTCACGATCAACAACGCGGCGAATCCCTTCCACCAGGCACGATGGTTCGTGGTCGGTCTCCCCTTGTCGCTTAATGGCTTCGAGCGATGTCCCCGGAAAAACCGTAAACGTGCTTTGATGAATGATCTGATTTCCAGCATCAAGCTCTGGAACAATAAAGTGGACCGTCGCCCCGTAGGTCAGCATGCGATGCTGAAAGGCGTCTTCATAGGGCCTGAAGCCGGGGAATGGGGGTAGCAGGCCGTGATGCAGGTTGATGATCCGCCCAGCAAAACGCCAGCAAACGTTGGCAGGCAACACTCGCATGTATCGGGCAAGCAAGATGTAATCGACATCGTACTGGTCGATCAATTCAACCAGCTTGGTGTAATCGGGATTCCCTTGAGAGTCGCCGATGTTTTCAAAGGGAAGGCCAAACTGCTCCGCCACACCGCGGCAGGCGCTGCGATTGCCAATCATCACAGCCGCTTCAGCATTGAGCCTTCGGTCCCGGATCGAGCGTAAGACACCCAGGGCTGGCTCGGGACGGTAGGTGGTGCAAATCGCCAGGCGCGGCGGCCGTTGGTGCTCATCACGCGACCAGACCCGCACCGAAAGTTCTTTCTGCGTTCCGATTGTCGCCATGGCAGCCCGCAGCTCGGCTATCGACCCCGCATCGCCGGGCCATTCAGTGCGAAGGAGCATCGCAAAGACTCGCTCTGCATCATGGTCATACATTTGAATTTCATGAATGTTCGCGCCAGCGTTTGTCACGTGGTGAACAATTGGGTCAGCCAGCCCCCGGTTATCGGGGCCAACGGCTGTAATGACTACCTGCATTGTCCGGAAACTCCTGACTAAAAACGACTTGCGCTGGTCTACGAAACGCGGCTCTTTGGTGTGAGGTCAATTGTCGGCAAATGATCGGTATTTGTTAGTGTAACAGTCGCAACATGCCAAAACAGACTGTCATCCGGAAGGTAAACCAGTTTCGTGAGTTCGGCGAGCGAGGGTTTCCGGCCTTTTCAAGAATTAGGAAGGTTAACCACGGTTTTGTGTCCCCGCCCGGCTCAAGCAATCAGGGTATCGGTTATCGCCGGCCGGGGGTGCTGCGAAAAAATCCTCGCCCGCATCGCAGACTCGCCAGTTCTTCTTGCGGACGATATGCTGTTCGGATGAGCGACGGAAAACGGCAAACCCGCAACGACCTGATGAGCCTGTTCAACCGGCTGGGTCTCAATCCGCGCGGCGATCTCGGCCAGAACTTCCTGATCGATATCAATCTCATCGATTTCATCATCAAGAATGCCGAACTGGGGGCCGAAGATGATGTCGTTTTGGAAGTCGGCTCGGGGACTGGCGGACTGACCGCTTACCTGGCTGCGACTGCGGCCCAAGTGGTCAGCGTCGAATACGACCCGCAAATGTATGCAGTGGTCAGCGACACTTGCGGCCACTACCCGAATTTGAAGCTGGTGCACGCCGACGCCCTGGCCAACAAAAACCAGATCAATCCCGTCGTTCTAGAGGCTGTCGACAAAGCCTTGGCAGCAGTCCGGCGTCCACTTTTCAAGCTGGTGGCGAATCTTCCCTACCATGTGGGGACGCCCATTATGTCTAACCTGCTGGCCAGCGATTACAACCTCGACCGGATGGTCGTAACGATTCAATTAGAGCTGGCCCAGCGTTTGATGGCTGGCCCTGGAACCAGCCAGTACAGCGCGCTCAGCGTCTGGTTTCAATCGCAGTGCAAAATGAAGATTCTGCGAAAACTTCCACCCGAAGTCTTCTGGCCCCGTCCCCAAGTGGACAGCGCCATTTTGCTGGTCATTCCCGATCCAGAACGGCGAGAGAAAATCTCCAATCGGGCCTTCCTGCATGACTTTTTGCGAGATGTCTTTACCCAGCGGCGTAAAGTTCTGCGGGGGCTGTTGCCCAAGCAGTTTGCTGATCGCTGGTCGAAGAGTGAAATTGAACAACTGCTGGCTCACCTGCAACTTCCAGAGAGCGTCCGGGCCGAGCAGCTTGATGTCGACATTTTGGTAGAATTGGCGAACGCATTGTTTTTGGGTCCGGCCGGTTCGCTGCCTGTTGTTGGTTAACCTGTCATTGGTTAAGGAGAACGCTTCCATGCAAGACCGCATCGTCTATCGGGGGATTACCTTTGATGATGTATTGCTCGAGCCAGGCTACAGCGAGCTGATGCCCTCGCAGGTTGAAACCCATACCCAACTCACCCGTAACATTCGTCTCAATGTCCCCATTCTTTCGAGCCCAATGGATACCGTATCGGAAAGCGATATGGCCATTGCCATGGCACAAGAAGGGGGGATTGGCATCATTCATAAGAATATGTCGATCGAACAGCAGGGGCTGCATGTCGAGCGTGTGAAGCGCAGCGAACACGGTGTGATTGTCGATCCGGTTACTCTTCCCCCAGAAGCAACCGCGGCCGAAGCGTGGGAGATCATGGAGCAACGAAATATTGGGGGGGTGCCGGTTACCCGCAATGGAAAGCTGATGGGGATTCTCACTCGGCGCGATTTGCGGTTTCTCGCATCGAAGGATACGCCGATTGCCAATGTGATGACCAAAGACAATCTGGTCACCGCACCCGAAACGACCAAGCTGGAAGATGCAGAACGCCTGCTCTTGGAAAAGAAGGTTGAAAAGCTGCTACTGGTCGACAGCCACTACATGCTGAAGGGGCTGATTACGATCAAGGATATCGAAAAAAACCTGAAGTACCCCAAAGCCTCAAAAGACGATCGTGGCCGCTTGCGGGTTGGGGGAGCGATTGGGGTTTACGACTATGACCGAGCACAAACCCTCGTCGATAACGGAGTTGATGTGCTATGCGTCGACAGTGCGCACGGTCATAGCAAAAACGTGGTTGAAACCGTCCGTGAGGTGAAGCGCCGCTGGAACATCGACGTGATCGCGGGAAACATCGCCACCACCGAAGGTGCGAGAGATTTGGTGCGGGCCGGGGCAGACGCGGTCAAGGTTGGGATCGGGCCTGGCTCGATTTGCACTACACGCATTATTGCAGGGGTTGGTGTCCCCCAGTTAACGGCCATCGCCAATGCGGCAGAAGCGGTCAAGGATACCGATGTCCCCATCATCGCTGACGGGGGCATTCGGTATAGTGGCGATATTACGAAAGCTTTAGCGGCTGGAGCGCATTGCGTGATGTTAGGGGGCCTGCTGGCTGGGCTGGATGAAAGCCCGGGAGATGTCGTGCTGTATCAGGGGCGCTCCTACAAACGATACAGAGGGATGGGTTCACTCGGTGCGATGGTTAAGGGTAGTAGCGAGCGATATCGTCAGTCAAAACTTGACGAAAGTGCTGGCAACAAGGCGCAAAAGCTCGTCCCCGAAGGAGTTGAGGGACGGGTTGCGTACAAGGGATCGCTCCATAACCTCATGTATCAACTAATCGGCGGGCTGCGGGCGGGGATGGGCTACTGCGGCGTCCCCACCATCGCCGAACTACGCACGGAAGCAAAGTTCATTCAAGTCTCCCCGGCAACGGTGAGGGAAAGCCACCCGCATGACATCACCATCGTTGAAGAATCGCCCAACTACACGGGCGAGCATGCTTCGGTCGAATCGGCTTAGTCGGCTGGTATCTACTGCCTGGAGCTTCGCCACCAGGTCAGTCGTCCTTGGCGGCTTGGTCGCAGGGGGCTTCGCTTGGCCAACCGCTCCAGCGGCAATTGCTGCCGAACCCGACGACGGCTGGCAGGCAACCGTCAACAACGAGTCGGTCGCTGGATCGCCAGGAACACTCGACCTGGGTGATGAACTTCTGGCAGGTGGTCGCCGCTTATCGGCCGAAGAACGTTGGCAGCGGCTGAAAAGCCGTCCACGGGCCTGGTCGAACGATGGTGAGCCACGACGCGATGGGTCACCCAGCGAACTTCCTCCATCGCCAGGCCGCTTCGATCAATTGCCAATCAGTGGGCAGGATGGCGAACCGGCATGGGTCGTTCCATCAGCTCCAATCCCCGCCGATGCACCAAAATCATCCGAGTTAGCCCCTGCTTCGGCAATAGTTCCAGCCGATGGACCGGCGTTTCCACGTCTGGCAAAGCAAGAGTCAGAGAAGCCCAACATGGCCGACAAACCAGTCGTGCGCAAAGGAGGACCCCCAGACATTACTCAAATCAGCCCATCCCAAACCAAAGACACCCACAGCGAT
>JAIXVG010000353.1 GCA_027483145.1 Planctomyces sp. | reverse complement strand
TTGTTCTTCCCACCACGTTTTTTCGGTTCAACTGGCTGATTGGGGTCGAAGTTCGGGTTCGGCGTCGGGAACTGCGCATCGACGTCGGCAAGGTATTTGTCGAGAAGTTCACGTAGCTTCTGCGTCTCGGCGGGGCGCTGGGGCGCCAGGTCATTGCGTTCGCCGATGTCTTTCGAGAGATCATACAACTCGTCGTGGTTGTCTTCGTAGAAGTGCAAAAGCTTCAGATCACCGAGGAAGATCGCCGAGTGCGGTGCGTCCCCTTGGTAGTGTGGAAAGTGAAAGACAAGTTCCTCTCGTGGACGCTTTACATCTCCCCGACCATCGGTCTTCAGCAGCGAGGCGATACTGCCTCCTTCGATTCCCTTCGGCATCGTGCTGGGAGCGATGCTCGCCAACTCGCAAAAGGTGGGAAAGAGGTCGTAACCGACGACTCGTGTGTGACACCAGGAATTCGGCTTCACACCAGGGCCGCGCACGATGAAGGGCACACGAATCCCTCCTTCCCAGACACCACCCTTACCGCCGGCCAAGACTTTTGTGCCTCCGCCAGCACCGTTGTCGGCCATGTAGATCACGTAGGTTATGCCGTTCAGGCCGAGTTGCTCAATGGCATCCATGACGCGGCCTACTCCGGTATCGAGGTCCTCCGTGATGGCCGCTGTTGTGATGCGTTTGCGGTTCTCACCGTTGAGTTGCCGCTCGTATTTGGCGATCGTGGCCTGATTGGCATTCTGCGAGGCGTGCAATGCGTTCCAAGAGAGTTGAATGAAGAATGGCTTCTTGGCCTTGGAGCTCCTCTCCATAAACGCTGCCGCGCGATCGGCCATGCCGAAGATATCTACGGGGTTGGGGTCTTTGAACTGATAAGCGTTCTCATTGCCTGTGTCGCCATCCGATTCGTCAAAACCGTGCTTTTCCGGACCGCCGCCGCTGATGTGCCACTTGCCGTAATGAGCCGTCGCGTAACCCGCCTTGCGCAGGACGTCGCCAATTGTCGTTTCGTTTGCCGGGATGCTTCGGATGTTTCGGGGCTCAATTAACTTGTGTCCGGTTTCTGGGGGAGCGGCCTTCGTCCAATGAAGCGCGGCCGGACTCTTTCCAGTCATCAAACTGATGCGCGTCGGGGAACAGACCGAAGCCGGCGCATATCCCGCCGAGAACCGCATCCCTTGGGCCGCAAGTTTCTCCAGATTCGGCGTGTGGAAGATGTCTCCCTTCGAGCCCGCCATGTTGGGGTGCATCGCCACCGATAGGCCGTTCCAGGCTTGATCATCTGAAAGCATGAAGACGATGTTGGGCCGCTCGGCCGCGACTCCAACGGTCGGCAGCAAGAGCAGACAGATCGCGAACAGGATTCTCATCAGCGGGAATCTCCTGGCGCGTGCCATCAGCAGTTGGGTCGAACTCACCGTTTGGGTTTCTTGGGCCGAGAGTCAGGCACCACATTGTTCAGGTTCGAAAAGTCGGGCCGCGTTTTCCCATCCGGCGGCGACTTCACAACATGTCGAAAAATGACGGTATTGTCGAGCTTGATGTCATCGGTCCAGATGAATTGCGCTCCTTGGAAATCGTGCTCAAAGTACGGTTGTTTCGGTCCTCCGTGTACTCCTTGGCGCGCCCCCAGTCGCTGTCATCAAAATCGATGGCGTACCAGTTTTCTGGAATTGGAAGGTCCTCGACGCGCGGGTTCTTCGTGTCGCGGTAAAGCTTGAAAATTGTGAACCATTGTGGAAAAAAGCAGCGATTTCCATATGAACCCCAATTGGAAACCGGCAGACTCAGATTGGTCTCTTAAACCGGAGCCGCTTCAGTTTTGGTTGACCAGGGTTTCGTTGCTGATTGGGACGCTGTTGAACTCGTTTACCACTTCACCGTTGGTCGTATTATAAACTCGAACGCGGCCATCATAGCCACCAGTGGCTATTCGCTTACCGTCTGAATTGAAGCTCAGAGCGAAGACGGGGCCGTGGTGATCTTTGATCTCCGCAACGCGTTGACCGTCTTCTGTTATGAATAGTCTTACTTGTCCGTCCAGGCAGCCGCAGGCGATTGTGCAACCATCTGGACTGAAGGCGATGGCCTGAATCGGGGAGCCCATGTGTTCGAATTCTCGAACGAAACTTTCCTCTTTGTTGTCGCCTTCAGCTAACCGTCCGCCGCGTGGCTGCATTCGAAAGAGTCGAATCTTCCCCTCTTTGCCACCGGTACCAATCAGTTCTTCTATCGGATGTCGCGCAATGCAGATCAGCACATCACGAGTCTGATTAATGTCATCGATCAGGTGGCCTGTCGCAATTTCAATCAGCTTTGCCGCTTTGTCGCGACTGACGGTAGCCAGACGCAGACCATCGTTGCTAAAGGCAGACCCGAAAACCCAATCCAGATGATTGTCACAACGCATGGCTTCGCTGCCGTCGGCAATGTTGAAGACACGTACCAGTTTGTCGGCGCAGCCAACGGCGACCTGCCGATTGTCATGGGAAATCGAAACGCCATAGAATGCATCGTTTGAGGCTTTGATGGAACGCTGGAGTTGGCGCGTTGCAGTGTCCCAAATCTGAATCTCGCCGTACTCAGAAACAGCACCGCCACTGGCCACCAACAAGGAACCATCTTTCGAAAATGCGATCGACTCCAACCGAGGCGAGTCACCAAGCAATCTGGCTACAGTGCCCGAGCCATCTGCCTGATGCAAAAGAATCTCATGTCGTCCCGCAACGGCCAAAAGCGTTCCGTCAGGCGTAAACGAAAGTGCGTGAACCGACGGCAGCGCGTGGTAAG
Organism: Planctomyces sp.; assembly: GCA_027483145.1. Classification (GTDB taxonomy): domain Bacteria; phylum Planctomycetota; class Planctomycetia; order Planctomycetales; family Planctomycetaceae; genus JAIXVG01. The sequence goes on along the minus strand of JAIXVG010000353.1, from coordinate 757 downwards.
TGGGTGGCTCGGCAGGGCGTTGGGTACGGGTATCGACTGGGTCGTCGGCTAATGCACCTTGCGCGATCCAGCGACTGAGAATCGCAATTTCCTGTATCATCAGCGGTTCGCTGTCTTTGGGCATTTCGGGCTCATCGCCACAGATTGTTTCGACCAATCGACTCCCCTCGGGATTTCCCGGCTCGACAGCAATACCCTGGTCACTACCTTTGAGCAGTGCCGCATGAGTTGTGAGATCCAGGCCGCCCCTCGCCTTTCCAGGCCTATGGCACACGATGCAATTGGTACGAAGTATCGGCATTACGTCGCGATAATAGGAAATCGGCACGTCGTTAGCGTTGACCAGCGAGCCGAAACACCATGGAGCAATTACTAGCAAGGTACTTAGGCAAAGTGATTTCATTTCACCTCCTCGACCGTCAATAGATAGCTGTGCCATTCACCTCCGATATCGTGCGCGCTGCTAATGCACAAGAAAACGATCTCGTCGACCGGTGACGTGAGAATCAAAACCGGATCGCGCGACTCAGCATCATCGGCAGCGGCAAGAAGTTGACCTCGACTGCTATAACAACTTAGCTCCGCATCCAATATCAAAGGCGCGCTCGCAGTCACAGTAACCTTATACTGCTGCCCGGGTGTAAGCGGATACTTAAAGACGTCGACGTCTTTGTCTCCATGAATGCTACCGCGTGCCGACTGCCCCGGGTGTAACTGCTCGGCTTCGCGAAATCCGTTGTTGGGCTCGGTCTCTTCT
>JAIXVG010000388.1 GCA_027483145.1 Planctomyces sp. | reverse complement strand
TGGGGCGGCGAGTGGCCAAAGCCGTGGGTGGCACAACCCCCAGCACCACGGTGTATGTCTCGAAAACGGTTGGCCTGCCCAATTCGCCGTATGCCGGTCAGGAACTGGCCGAGTACACGTTGGGGACAGCAGCGGCCAACCCCATCCGCAAGTACGCCTTCGGGCGGTACATCGATGACCTGCTGCTGCTGGTCGACCGAACCTCGGATGGACCGATTGGCGCAGGCAGCGATGAGAAGCTGTTTTGCAACACCGACCGCCGGTTTAGCGTCACTGCTCTCACAAACTCGGCAGGAGCGGTGGTCGAGCGGTATGCGTACAGCCCATATGGCGAAATCGCCGTATTTGACGGAGCAGGAGTGTTACGCACCAACGGGACCAGTAGCTACGGCCTGAGCGTGGCCTACACCGGCCGGAAGATCGACCGGGAATCGGGGTTGTATTTCTTCAGGGCGCGGTATCATGACCCTAGGTTAGGCCGCTTCACCACCCGCGACCCACTCTTCTACCCCGACGGCCCGAATGCCTATGCTAGCTGGTTTGCGCCTTTTGGTGCTGACCCCAGCGGACTAGAACCAGCGGGGTACATGCATGGCTGGCCTCTATTTCTTGGAGGAACCAATGATCAGCCACTGTTTTATGCTGGCGAGAATTTACACACAGCATTTCACGATTATCTTCAAGGGCAACTCGGTTGCCGATATGGTGATGCAGCACGTGATGTTTTCAGAACCCTGACCCCTTCCAGGCAAGACGAAGTAATTCGCGGGGCCATGCGTGCCGGAGGTCTTTCCGACGATGTTATCAATCAGTATTGGGATGATATAACGAGAGGTGTAAGGCCCGGCCGTCTCACTCATCGGGGATACCAACGTGGACCCAGAATTGGCGGACCGCGGCCTCGCCCAGCACCTCGTCCCAGAGGACTACCCAGTGGCACTGCTTTGGGTGTAGCTACGTGCTTGGGGGTCGTTGGCGACGTTCTGTTGGATCCAGGAACGGCCTACGCTGAAGAGTGGTGTGGGTGTGAAACTCAAAAGTGCAAGATGCGGGTGGTTGACAACTTAACAATCACGCCGACTTGGTTCTCCTGGCTAACACAACGGGGGCGAGGGCATCAACACTTCACTGACGTTGGAACTCGCGAGATCATTATTAGCAGTCGTGATGTAGAAGGACTTCGGGGGACACGAACGAGCTACTCGCGAACAGAGACTTCAGACTACACAGCAGAGTCATGGTTTTCGTACGTGGTGTTTGATTGCCGATGTTATCCATAGGCCTCTTACATTGTATTCTCCCTTTGATTTGCAGAGACTTTCATGCCTGAATTTGTGGGAAAACGCGTCACCAATGCTCGATTCCTCAACAAGGGCCAAATCGAGAAATGGCAGTCTTTCAGCCTGCATGACACGCTCGTTGATGACGATGGGATTTCGGCGCTGGAAGGCCGGGCAAACAACGTAACCGAAGTCGTTGTATCAAAAAGCTTAATTTCTGATGCCAGCATGCGAGTTCTTTGTAGCCTGCCAAGCTTACGAACATTGCAACTTGAAGATGTGCCGTTGGTTACAGACGAGGGAATCAAACACGTTGGGACAGTCGCAAATCTTCGCGAGTTGGCTTTGGTAGGTACAGAGTTGACAGATGACGGCGTAGATGCATTTTGTTCGAAAGAGGAACTGAGAATGTTGGATTTAAGTGGCACACGAGTTACGGATTTCGGGCTGCGAAAACTCCACTCTCTCCAAAAGCTAAGTGCCCTAAACTTGAAGAATACAGCGATCACAGCGGAAGGGCTTGCTGGTTTTAACCCTATTCGATATTTGTACTTGGATCGCTGTGCGTTTAATGATGAGGGTGTCGTAAAGCTTCTGACGGAGCAATCGCGAATCGTTTGCTTATGGCTAAACCACACAAAGGTGACAGATTTATCAGTACACGCCCTGTCCCAACTCAACGATATCGGCGATCTTGCTTTTGACGGCTGTAACATCACCGATGAAGGTGTCGAAAGTCTTGTCGGTCACCCGTCGCTCGTTAGGCTGTACTTGCAAAAAACTGGTGTGTCGTCAGGTATGGTCGACAAGTTGAAGAACAGCTCGCGTCATAGGTTGTCAGTTTTCACCTGAACGAATTGGACATGAATATGAAGTGCCGTAGCGACTGTCTTGAACATCAAGCGTTGTCAGCTGCGAATTTCCATGTTTTGTGATCACGAATCATGACATTCAGGATAGAGAGTAGCTTTCTCATTGAGGCAATGAGTGCGACGAGTTTTGGTTTTCCGTTAGCGACGAGTCGATCATAGAAAGCCTTGATAACCGGGTTACACGATTTGGCGACAATGATGGGCATGTAGAGGACGTTTCTGACTTCAACCCGTCCGCCGCCAGTGGTTCGTTTGCCTCTCATGGTTCCGCTATCGCGGCGGGTGGCATGCTTCTCCTTGGACAAGAATGGTTTTCAGGCATGCTGCAAACATCGTTTGAATAGCGATCCTTGCCTTTAGCATGCTTGCTCTGGGCAGCAGGCATGGTACCAAGATGAACCCAGCGGCAGGCTGACACAGGATAATCGCAGTGTTCAGTACACCTACGACTTCGATAACAACCTGTCCCAAACGGTTGTCACGGCCGGGAAGCCGAATTCCATCGAAGGGACCCATACCTACCAGTACGACGTCTTTGGTCGGCGAGTGGCCAAAGCCGTCGGTGGGGCAACCCCCAGTACCACGGTGTACGTCTCGAAAACAGCTGGGCTACCGAATTCCCCGTATGCGGGCCAAGAACTGGCCGAATATGGGCTGAGCGTTTCAGGGACTAACCCCGCTCGCAAGGATGGATATGGGGGGCACATCGATGACGTGCCGCTTGACATCAATTCCATGAATCGAGTCGCTATGGCGATCCTCGACGCGGCTGCGGTTGACGTTTTTACAACGTAGCCTTCTACTCTATGAACAAGGGAGCGTGGCAGTCGTCATGACGGGAGGTCTGCGAAGTGCCTGTGTTCAGTTACAGCGGGAACTTGGCATCGGGAGAACGCCGGGCGGGAACCATTGCTGCCGATTCGCCCCGCGCAGCACGGGATGAATTGCGACGTACGGGACTTGTCATTCGGTCCATGACTGAGGTGGCCGTCACCCGCGCGGCCCAAGATGGTCAGCCGTGGTCACCAGCGGACTGGCTATCGATCTCCTGGGGGGCCAGGCATCAAGCTGAAGCCAGTTCGATGATTCGCGAATTAGCGACGCTGTTAGGGGTGGGCTTGCCGGTCATTGATTCGCTGGAGACGGTCCTGCGGCAGCATCCCCGAGGGGGCTTTCGCGTTATCTTATTGAAACTGAAAGACCGAGTTCGATCGGGAGTCAGCCTCGCTGATGCAATGGCTGAGCACCCCCGAGTTTTCTCCAAAATAGCTATCTCACTCGTTCAGGTAGGAGAGCAGGCCGGGCACCTCGACGTGGTCCTTGGTTACCTCGCCGATTTTCAAGAGCGTTCGGCTGCCCTGAAGGACAAAGTCGTTACGGCCCTCTTGTATCCCTTGGTGGTGCTGGTGTGTGCGGTGGGGGTGAGTCTGTTTTTGATGACCTTCGTGATCCCCATGTTGCTGGAAGGTTTATTACAGGCGGGGAAACCTCTCCCCTGGCCGACGCAGGTGCTGAAGTGGACCAGCGACCTGATGGTGAACTATGGACTGCATGGCGGGGCGATATTTGTGCTGGGCTTGTCAGCCCTGGGTGCCTGGTGGCGCACAGCCCGTGGGCGAAAAGTCGTGGACCGGCTGGCCCTGCGGGCACCAGTTTTGGGGGACTTGATTCGCCAGCAGGGACTGGCCCGAGTGGCGATGGTATTGGCCGTATTGTTGCGGAGCGGAATTGAGTTCTTGAACGCGTTGGCGATTGCTTCGACTGGCGTCGGAAATGTCGTGTTGAGGAAAGCGTTTGATGACTGCCGCACAGCAGTGGGGGCTGGAACCGATTTCGGCCCAGCCTTGGAGAGCACCGGAGTGTTTCCGCCGGTCGTGGTACAGGTCTTTGCCGTGGGGCAGCAAAGTGGTCAACTCGAGGATTTGTTGGAACGACTGGCCGTCGACTACGATCGCCGGGCGAGCACGCAGGCCGGACGGTTGGCCACCGTCCTGGAACCGATCTTGATCATTGGCCTATCAATTCTGGTAGGATTCATTTTGTTTGCTACGATCTTGCCGATCCTGGAGGCTGGGAATGTGTTGTAAGAGATTTGGCCGCGAAGAGAGCAGGGGGATTGCTGCCGACGATCACCTGAAGCGAGACACAATTCAACGGCGGGGTTTCTCGCTCGTCGAACTGATGGTAGTGATTGTCATCATTGGGCTATTAGCCGGGGCGGTCACATTAAGCGTTCGGAGCTATCTGATCAGTGGAAAACAAACCATTGCCCGGATGGAGATCGCCAAGCTGATCGAAGGGATCGATACGTTTTACGCGGCCTACGACAGGTATCCCAGCAATGAAGAGGGAATCGAGATACTGATCAAACCTACGGAAAAGTTTCCTGCGGGGATTATTTCGAAAGTTCCCACTGACCCGTGGGGTCATGCCTATGAGTATGTTTGCCCTGGGAAGTCGGCTGCCTTCGAGATTATTACGCTGGGGGCAGACCATCGAGATGGTGGAACGGGGGCGGATTCAGATTTGAAGAGTTCTGACCAGAACCGCCCTAAGGGGACCTAATGCTTCCGCCGCGAACGACGGGCCAATGCAGGAAGCGGGGAGGGTGGACGTTCCTGGAGTTGTTGCTGGTACTGCTCCTCTTGGGGCTGGTGGCGGCGCTGGTGATGTTGTCGGTACGCGGCCGACTGAACTTAGTTTTAGATCGTCAGTTTGATTCGGAATTGGCCTGGGCCGATTCTCTGTTGCGTGATGCGGCTCGCTCCAGCCAGAAAACCTGCGTGCTCAAGATTGATCTGGAACAGCGGCGGGTCATTAAGGAAGATCAGGCGGGGGGGCAGAGCGGTTGGCGCGAAGTCAGTCCCCGCTGCCCGATTCGAGTGGTTCGCATTGCGGGGGCAACGATCGACTCAAACCATCAAGCCGAAATTGTTTATCGGGCAGACGGGTCGAGCCCCACCTGGGCCTATCAACGCCAGGATGGGAGTTGGTGCCTGTGGGCCGGAGGCACAGGCCAACGAATTGAACGGGTAAGCAGTGACTCACTGGAAAAAGTATTCGCGAGTTTGGAGGAGCGGGATCACCCTGATTGAGGTGCTAGCCGGGACAGTGCTGTTGTCCCTGTTGGTAGTGGCTTTGGTGGCAGGCAACGCGGCCCATATTCGACAGGCAGAACGAGCAGAGGATCAGCGGGTGGCTGTGGATGCGTTGGAGCAATTACTTGCGAAATGGAACCTAGAGGGGTGGCCAACGACTTCAAGCGGAGTTGTTAACACCAAGTACCTCTGGCAGTCGCGAGTTGAACGAGTTGAACGACTTGGCAAAGCCCAAGGCGCCGTGGTGCGGGTGGAACTCTACAAGAACAACATCGATCCAAGATTAGCGAAAGCAACTCAATCAGTCGCTCATGTCGAGGTCATTCGCAGCCTGCCAACAGCGAGATCACAGGGCCGAAAGGACTAGTGCATGCCAAATCGATCAACTGGGATGCTCTGGATTGCTCATCCTCGTCGAGCCGTCACACTCCTAGAGGTTTTGGCCAGCCTGATTTTGGCGACGGTCTTATGTGCGGCCTTGTTCGGCCTCACGAAGACTGTGGTTGCGCAGCGGCAAATGCTTGATCGCTTCACGTCTAATGGAGGCTGGCAAGTCCGGCTCAAGCGGCTCTTGCTGGAAGATTTGCTCACCGCTGACCAGATGCTGTCCCAACCTGGCCGGTTAACCCTGACAGGCATTACTGCCAAGAATATCGAAACAGGTCAGCGGACAGGAACGCAGGTCCAAATTGAGTACCGGGTTTCTGATTCAGGGCTGCTGACCAGAACATGTCGTCGACCAAGCCAGACAAGCGATTCGACCAGCGAGACAATTCTTTGCGCTGTTGGAATCTCGCGACTGATCGTTGGTCCAACCGACTACGATGATAAAGATATTGCCGCGTTGGAGAAGGCCGCCGGTCGCACCCTGTACGCCACCCCTGCCAACTTGCGTTGCAAAGTGTTGGCCGCCGATGGCTCAACTGCTTTAGAGGGATTTGTTTGGCGAAATCCCGGTTAAGAAAGGAATTTGGTACTTCCCATGC
>JAIXVG010000546.1 GCA_027483145.1 Planctomyces sp. | reverse complement strand
TTTGCCAACGACTCAGTTTCGAGTGCTGACTCTTGTGTTGCTGGTGCTATTGGGACTAACGGTTGTCAAAGGGTGGCTGACGTATTGGCATGAAGTCCTCATCGGCCGGGCTGTTGAGAGTGTGATGCGGGCGATACGGCAGCGGCTGTTTCGTCACACATTGGGACTCGATTTGCAAACGGTTGGTCAATTGGGAACACCTCAGTTGATGGCCCGGTTTACGAACGACCTGCAACAGATGGCCCAGGGGCTGGCGTTGTTAGGGGGACGGCTGATTGTTGAGCCCATGAAGCTTGGCTTTTGCCTCGTTGGTGCGTTCTGTGTTAATTGGCAACTGACACTGATCTCGCTGCTGGTTGCTCCGGTTGGTGGCGTGATCTTTGGGATGATTGGCAAGCGGATTCGCAAAGCCAGCAAGCGACAGATGGAGACTGTGTCGCAGATTTATGGCACGCTGGAAGAGACGTTCCGCGTCTTCCCGATGATGCTCGCTTTTCGAAATGAAGACTGGCATCGGGGGCGGCTAGTGAGCGAGAATCGGCAGTACTATCGCAAAGCAGTCAAGATCATCAAGGCCGACGCGATTGCCAGCCCGGTGACCGAACTACTGGCCACAGTGGGCGTGTTTCTGGCCCTATTGCCGGGGGCTTATTTGGTGCTGCGAAAGCAAACCGATATCTATGGGATTGATCTGGCTCCGGTTGAAATGGAGATTGCAGATCTATCGCTGTTGTATGCCTATTTGGGCGGAATGCTCGACCCGATTCGCAAGCTGTCGAGCGTTTACTCGAAGATGAAGAAGTCGAGTGTTGCCTGCGAACGAATCTTTTCCGTCATGCGAACTCCCTGCGCACTACCAGTTGCGAAGCATCCCCAAGCATTACCGGCAGGGCCATTGCGGCTGGAGTTTGAAAGCGTTTCGTTCTCGTACGCCAGTCCAGATGGGGTTGATGAGGCTCGGCCTCCCGCGCTTGATCTGGTGTCGCTAAAAGTTGAGCCAGGGGAGACAGTGGCGATTGTAGGGGGGAATGGGTCAGGGAAATCGACCCTAGTTAGTTTGATCCCCCGCTTTTTTGATCCATCGCATGGCCAGATTCGCCTGGGTGGAGTCGATCTGCGAAAGCTGAATGCGAAAGATCTGCGCCAGGCAATTGGGATCGTGTCGCAGGGGGCAGCCCTGTTCGATGAGACAATTCTCAAGAATATCGCGGCTGGGGACCTTGCTGCCGGACCAGAAGCGATTGAGGCATCGGCTGCGCAGGCATCGGTCACGCTGTTTACAGAACGGCTGCCAATGGGGCTTGAAACTCCGGTGGGCGAACGGGGTAATCTCCTTTCAGGAGGTCAGCGGCAGCGAGTCGCACTGGCCCGGGCGTTCTTGCGGTCGCCGCGAGTATTGATTCTGGACGAAGCGACATCAGCCATTGATGCCCATAGCGAGCACCTGATTTACGGGGCGCTGGCTGAATTGCGGCAGGACCGCACAACGCTGATCATTACCCATTCCCTGAGCCCACAACTGTTAGGGTTGGTCTCCCGAATTGTGATGATGGAGCAGGGGCAAGTTGTGGGTGTTGGCCCGCACCAGCAATTGCTGAGAACTTGCCCCCCTTATCAGCGATTGTTTGCGGCCCAGGAGTCGCAACGAGTGGCTGCGTAGGCTGGTGAATTCTTGATTAACCAGCGAGCCGGGAGTGAGCACGGGGTTAAACCGACCTCCTCTGATTTTGGCCGCCGTGCGAGGGAAGATCGGGTTTCATCAGCCGGTTTTGAGGCTGGTGACGGAAAGATCGCCGGCATGGCCGTGTCTGAATTTCAATAGAGTTGGTCAGAACGCCACAAGATTTGGCCGGTCTTCCCTGACACAATATTATGCTCGGTGGGGCTGGTCTGTTGCTTCTCGCCAATCTCTCCTTCTGTCATCCGTTCTCGACGGGTCCTCAGTCATCCTCTCAGCTTTATTCATTACGGGTGGCATACAAGTTATGCCGCTCGAATTCACTTTGACTTCGGAGTTTCGCCATGATTCGGGCCACATCCGCTGATCTTTGCTCTGCAGGTGAAACCTTTGCTTGCATGGATCCGACAACAACGGGGGATGTCTCATTGAATTCGACGGGGAGTAAGGCTGGTTGGCCACATCGCATTTGGATGCTGCAATGTTGGCTGAGTGCTTTTGTCGCATGGTTGATCCTAGCAGGGACCGTTCGAGCTGATAAACCGATCGAGGTCCTGTTTTTGGGTGATAATGGCCATCATCGGCCAGCTGATCGGTTTGCGCAGTTAGAGCCAGTGATGGCTGCGCGGGGGATTCAACTGACGTATGCAGATCAGGCCGAAGTATTAAGCGAAACAGTTCTGGCACCCTACAGCGCTATCGTCATCTATGCCAATCACGACGCAATCACTCCGTCACAAGAGAAGGCGTTGCTCGAGTTTGTGGGGCGGGGGAAAGGGCTTATTGCGCTGCACTGTGCATCATATTGCTTTCGCAATTCGCCGAAATACATCGAACTGGTCGGAGGTCAGTTTGCAAAGCACGGGGGCGAAGTCTTTCGAGTGACTCCAGCTCAGCCAGTCCATCCGCTGCTGGTCGGTTATACCGGGTTTGAAAGCTGGGACGAAACTTACATTCACACGCAACATCATGTGCAGGACCGAACGGTTCTTGAGTATCGCAAGTCAGGAGAGCAAGCTGCTGGCGAAACGGCCGAGCCTTGGACCTGGCTGAAGCCATATGCAGGAGGTCGGGTATTTTATACCGCTTGGGGTCATGATGAACGGGCGTGGAGTCAGCCGGGATTTGCGAATTTAGTCGAGCGGGGGATTCGCTGGGCGAGTGGGGCTACCCCTGAAGACGCTGCTCTGCAGGCAGGACCGATGTTTGATGGTGGCCGTCCTGCATTCGAACCATTGGCGATGACCAGCATCAACGCAGAGTTGCCCCCATTTAAGTATGTCGACGTGGGTCCCAAGATTCCCAACTATCGAGCTAAGGCCCAGTGGGGGACTCAAGATGCGCCGTTGGCTGAAATGCAACAACCGGTTTCGGCAGAAGAGTCGCTGAAGCATTACTCGGTTCCCGAGGGAATGCATCTGGAGCTGTTTGCGGCCGAGCCCCTGATTGGTGGAAAACCAATCGCAATGGCGTGGGATGACCAAGGGCGATTGTTGATCAGCGAAACGATGGACTATCCCAACGAGTTACAACCAGCTGGTGCGGGGCGTGATCGGATTTGTCTGGTCACCGATACCGATGGTGATGGGAAAGGGGATAAGCGAAGCGTATTCGCCGATGGCTTGAGCATTCCGACGACGCTGGTTGCGGCGTGGGGTGGAGTGATCGTGAATCATGCGACGGAAACCCTGTTTTTGAAGGATACGAACGGCGACGGCCGGGCTGATGTACGCGAAGTGCTAATCAGTGACTGGAACCATGCAGATACTCACGCCGGGGTAAGCAATTTTCAGTATGGATTGGATGGTTGGATCTGGGGGATGCAGGGCTACAACAACTCTCAGCCGACCATTGCCAGTGGCCGAGTAGCGGCTCCCTTTCGGATGGGATTCTTTCGGTTTCGACTGGGGGCCGGCCAGAAGCCGGGAATTCCGGAAGTGAAAGAGCTGGAGTTTGTCCGGTCGACCGACAACAACACATGGGGATTGGGCTTTAGCGAAGAAGGGATCGTGTTCGGCTCGACTGCGAACCACAATCCAAGCAATTGGATGCCGATTCCGAATCGCTACTACGAACAGGTACGTGGCTGGGGGCCAGACCAGTTACATACGATTGCCGACAGCTATCTGTTTAAAGCGATTACATCCAAGTTGCGACAAGTCGATCAGCATGGTGGCTATACTGCTGCGGCAGGGCACGCGCTGTACACCGCTCGAAACTACCCAGAGCAGTTCTGGAACCGAACCGCGTTTGTCTGTGAGCCGACGGGTCATTTGGTTGGAACGTTTGTGCTATCTCCCAGTGGAAGCGGTTTCAAGGCGACTAGTCCCATGAACCTGGTGGCCAGCGATGATGAATGGGCTGCCCCGATCATGGCTGAGGTTGGACCTGATGGGAACGTCTGGATTCTGGATTGGTACAACTACATTGTACAGCATAACCCTACACCAGCAGGGTTTGAGACCGGGGCAGGGGGAGCATACGAGTCGGAGCTGCGCGACAAGAAGCACGGCAGAGTCTATCGGTTAGTGATGAACGATGGGCCGACCAGCCAGTCGCCGCGGCTCGACCTTCGAAACCCTAAAGAGTTAGTACAAAGCTTGACGCATGACAACATGCTGTGGCGACTGAAAGCGCAACAGCTTTTGCATGAATTGCACCAAACCGGGAAGAAGACACAAGTTGAAGCGGACCTGATTCAATTGGTGCAGAATCGGCAAACCGATGCGTTGCAGTTGAATGTCGGTGCGATTCATGCCTTGTGGACGCTGAAGCTAGTGGGGATGCTTGAGCAGGGCAACGGGGAAGCGCTGGCTGCAGTATTCGGTGCCCTGACGCATCCCGCGGCCGGGGTTCGGCGCAATGCCGTCCAGGTGCTGCCAGCCAGTGAGTTGGCAAAACAAAGGTTGCTGGCTAGCGGTGTGTTGCAAGACAGCGACTTGAAGGTCAGGCTGGCTGCGGCCTTGGCGCTGGCTGATCAGCCAGCAGACCAGCAAGTGAATGCAGAGGTTGGAACAGCGATTACTCAGGGGCTGATGACCGCAGCTGGGCTGAACGATCGTTGGTTAAGCGAAGCGTTTACTGCGGCTGCCAGCGTCCATCAGCTCAGCTTCGTTGCTGCCCTGGGCCGCCTGTCTGATGTCGAAAGCGATCAACTGCGGAAGGCCTGTGCGATTGTGGCCGAGCATGTTGTTCGTGGTCGACCAGACGCAAAGGAGTTTTCTCAGTGGTTGCTGCAAGTTGCAAACACGAATGGATCGATCGCCGATGCGATTGTGGTGGGAATGACTAAGGGTT
>JAIXVG010000035.1 GCA_027483145.1 Planctomyces sp. | reverse complement strand
GTTGGTGCGGTCGCCTTGATAAAACGTCGTCCAGGCAACTTAAGTGTCTTTTGGTTAGTCGGTGCATCATCCTCGTTGAATGGCTGGAACCCAACGGCCATTCGCCATGTTTTTGAATCGCTAGAACTGGTTCCTTGCTGGACTTGATCTCTGAGTCGAGGATACAGCATCAGTCGATCGAGGAGCCGCCAGTCTCTTGCCGTTGCCCAGAATCGCTGCTTCCAAATCTGTGGAGCATCTGGCCCGTCAAGGTCTCGAAGCACCTGCCCAACTGTCAGGACCGTTCTGTCCTGCGGAGCAACAGTGATTACCTCTGCCTTCGTCACAGTCCAATCGGCTTTAGGGCTCCAGTATTCGATCTGATGACTTGCGTGTTCAGGTGCTTGTTTGCGGTAACTCACGACCAGGGCAGGGTGTCCCGCTTTCTCGAACAAGAACCGTTGAAAATCACCTAAATTCAGTACGCGGTAAATAGCATGAGAACTTACCCATGCCTTTTGAAATGGCAATGCTGTCGTGCTGTGATTGAAAAGAACGCCATGCGGCAACACTAAGCAAATGCGACCGCTATCGGCAACATGTTCGGTTGCTTTCCAGATGAACGCTGCGGCGATCTGTTTATCTGGCAAAGGCCGAGAGTGTGTGACGCACCAGCGCCCTGCCGGAGTGTCATCTTTAGCGATACTTCCCCAAGGCGGATTTCCAATCACGAGTGAAACGTCTCTGGGAAGCCACTCATCCGCCTCGAAGAAGTCAGCTTGACGGATGTTACCCACTTCCTGTTTGGCTGATGGGTCTTCATCCTTTGCTGCAACTAACCGTGGCAGTGCCCGGCCTTTCGCCTGGAGTGCCTGGATGTCGGGCGGCGAAAGTTGGTCGAGATAAGCAAGGTACAAGCTGAACGCGGTAATTCGGCACGCCGTGAGACTGATGTCCACGCCGAACAAGCTCTCCCGCAACAATCGCATCAGTTCTTTTGATTTGCGGTCGTTGCGGGCAGTCGGATTGGCCTGTTTCCACTCCTCTGCGATCCGGTTGAAGAGACCGACAAGGAAAATCCCCGACCCGCACGCCGGATCGAAGAACCGTTTTCCAATCAACGGATAAGTGCCATCAAGGGCTGTGTCGAGTACGACTTCAGCAAGGAATCGCGGTGTATAGAACGCACCGTTCTGTTCGTCCGACGCCTTCAGAAACCTTTCATAGATGGCGCTGATCGTCTCGATAGGGATGAACTCAAAATTGTACGGCCAGAATGCCCTTTGCCCGGTGTTGACATCAGTGCCCTGAAAGAAGTCATTCAGCGTTGAAATATGCTTGTCCTGGATCAACTCCTTCTCGGCCGCGAGGTCGTTGCTAAACAAGTCGCCATTGAAATCCTCTTTGAGCTTCTCGAATAAGAGGTATAGGGCATCTTTGGCCTTGGCCGCTGTGGCATTGCCGAGCAAGTCGCGCAGATGCGATGCGCCTTTGATCCCGAGTTGTTTGAGGTATCCCTCTCCGATAACGTCTCGGTCAAACAAATAGCAAGTGAACACGAGTCGGCAAAGGATTGCGTCGAGGATTTGGGCCGGGATTCGCTTACGGGTCGCAAAATCAAGTTTCTCGCGTGTATTGCGAAGGTTGTCGAGCAAATCCCTGTCAACGCGATGCGCGGGATTGAATGAGTGATGGTGCGTGTGAAAGAATTCGCCGGACTCGACTGCGACTATGAGTTCCTTCAGTCCGTCGGCGACCCGCTGGAGGCTCACAACCAGGCTGGACGGTTCGGCTGCAGTGTCGGACTCCAGCTCGGGTCTGGTCATGCCCGAATAGACATGAACGCTGTCATCCGTCACCAAGACCAGGAGCGAAGCGCCGCTGTGATTCCAGAACTGCTTATGCAGTTCAAAGACGATTTTGGGCGTTATAAGCTTAAGTAGTTTGAAATAGGCCAACGGAGAGTGGTCAACACAGAGTATCCCGTCAACCTTCAACACATCGAACGCCCGGCGCAGAAGGTGAGCCTGCGGGGTCGAGGGAGTGATCTGACTCTTGCTGGTAAAGAGGTTCGGCGGCTGACGAGTTTCAAGCCCGAACTCTTGCGTCCAGTTGCTGGAGGCCGCTGCGGTCATTGGCTCGAAGCCCCCTTCCCGCTTGAAACGTTTGCTTGTTCCCCATGAAGGCAGTATGCCCAACCGTCGGCGTACTTCCGTGACAGAATCGAGTAGTGGTTCTTATTCAAATGGTCGATGTCGCAGTAAATCGTTTGATTGGAAATCTTCAGATCGTCGGGAAGTATTCGATTGGACTCAATGTTTCTGGTGCCCTAGATCAGTCGTTTGCAACCTCTTGATATCCCTTAGGCACAGTCATTACGCATCTAGTTAGCAAGACCCCAAGGTCTACCTTGCAGAGAGAGACTTATCAAGGCCCGAGCTTTCACGGTAGAGCACCACACCCGGCCCGGCTCCATTCCTGCCCGCTACGCCTGAAACGTCGCACGTCAATTCTTGGCCGAACGGAGCTCATAGTCCTGTAGGGTACGAGTTGACGTATCGTTCTCCCCCTCAGACGCTAGTCCACAAAGTGGAAATTTTGGCAACAAAAAACGAAGGGAATTTACTGTGGTAGGGTGACATATTCCGAGCAAAAGCCAGAACCCTCGTTGGGTGCCGAGCTTTTCGCTTTCAGCAAGCGCGTGCTGGCGCAACCAGCGGCTGCATCGGAAATCGGATCCTTGTCCACCATCAGCTGGCTGGCGTGCAGGGGCGATTCCATTCGACCGCACTCGGTTCCGGCCAATTGAACGCAAGCTGGCGTAAGAACCTTGCAAAGCTCCAAATTCTCCAAGATTTTCCAAGTACTAGGAATGTTTTCTCCATTTTCCAGCAACACCCTATGCCTCTGAGGCCTTCTGGCTTTGCCTGTAGATTCTAACGCCCTGGCTCCATTACGTTTGCAGCCGAGTCTGCAAAGCACTTCCCGTTAATCCCGCAACTCAATTCCCCCACTTTTCTGCTGACTTCCCGTTCAAAACGGGCTAAAATCAAGTTTCGCTGATATCTTCAATAGACAAATCCCCGTCCAGTTCGCGCAACCTACCCAGATATGGTGAGGGGACTCGCTTCTGCATCACGCTCGTTCTCTCCCGAAGCCATTTGTTCGATCTCGGCCTGATTAACCAACGAATTCCGCATACAAGTTTCACTACAACAAAGATGAACCACTTCACTATGGCTCACATCCTGATCTCACCAACTTCGCGATCCCTTAAGCCCACTTTCTGGTTGACCATTACTCTGTCAACGGGGCTGTTAGCTTCGCAGGCTGTTGTCACATCGGCCCAGGCCGCCGATGTTCCCGACTACAACCGTGAGGTTAGGCCGATCCTGGCGGAGCATTGCTTTCAATGCCACGGAGCCGACCAGAAAGACCGCCAAGGTGGATTGCGGCTCGATGAATTAGAGACCGCCCAGCACGGGGGCGAGTCGGGGCAGCCAGCTATTACTCCCGGCGATCTAGCTCATAGTCAGATGGTCGACCGAATTACGTCGAACGACTCTGATGTGGTGATGCCCCCACCCCGCACGAAGAAACCACTCGATACCAAGAAGATTGATACTCTTAAGCGATGGATTGCAGGGGGTGCCCCGTATGCCCGCCACTGGTCCTTCAATCCACCAAAGAAAATGGGGGTCCCCGCTGGGACCAATCCAATCGACGCTCTAGTGCAAAGGCAGCTTACCGGGTTAGGCCTGACGCCAAACGAACCTGCAGTTGCGGCCACGCTCTGTCGACGGATTTATCTCGATGTGATTGGCCTCCCTCCTGCCCCGGCTGAGGTGACCAGTTTTGAACAGGCCTATCGCGCCAATGCAAAGCAGGCGATTTCGGACCTGGTTGATCGCCTGTTGGCAATGCCGCAATACGGCGAAAAGTGGGGACGCCATTGGCTCGATGTGGCCCGCTACAGCGACAGCAACGGTTTCGAGAAAGACCTCCCTCGCGAGCAATGGGCCTGGCGCGACTGGGTCATTCGGTCGCTCAACAACGACCTTCCCTACGACCAGTTTCTGGTGGAGCAACTGGCAGGTGACCTGTTGCCTGGCGCCACTCAGGACCAGTTGATTGCAACGGGATTCCTGCGGAACAGCATGATCAACGAAGAAGGCGCGATTGTCCCCGAGCAGTTTCGCATGGATGAGATGTTCGACCGGATGGACTGTATCGGCAAAGCGACCATTGGGTTGTCTTTGCAATGCGCCCAATGCCATAGCCACAAGTTCGACCCGATCTCGCATGATGACTACTTCGGGATTTTTGCATTCTTCAACAACACTTATGAAGCCCAGTCGTGGGTCTACACGCCTGAGCAACTGGCGCAGCTTAGCCAGCAGGCAGCAGCGCGGGCCGCAGTGGAAGAGCGTCTGAAGGCTGCTCGTCCAGACTGGGCCAGCGAACTGGAGGCCTGGTCGAAGGAGGTTTTGGCTAAGGAGGTTGATTGGCAGCCGATCAAGCCGTTTGAGCTGGAGAGTAACTCCGGGTTGAACCACCCGATCCTGCAGCCCGATGCCTCGATTTTGACCCTCGGCCATCCCACGACGAATGGTGACATCTATGTGGTCGCTGAAGTTGAAAAGATGGGTGTGACTGGTCTTCGGCTTGAAGCCTTAACGCATGGGGACCTCCCCCATCGGGGGCCGGGTCGCAGCAAGTTGGGGACGTTCGCCATCAGCGAAATGAAAGTGGAGACCCAGGGACCAGGACAGACCGACTGGAAACAGCAGCCGATGGTGAACGCGACGGCTGATTTCTCGGAACCGGACGGGCCACTGGAACCAATGTGGAATGCTGACTATGACCCCGACAAGAAACGAACCCGTGGACCGGTGAGTCACTTGATTGACGGGAACATGCAAACCGGTTGGCGGGGGGATCGTGGCCCGGGACTGCGGAATCAAGCAGGGGTGGCGATCGTTCAATTCCCTCAACCTCTCGACTTGCCAACAGGAAGCAAAGTCCGCGTGACACTGACGTTCAATCATGGTGGTAGCGATAATGGTCGGCATAACGTAATGCTTGGCTGCTGCCGAATTGGTTTGACTTCAGCCCCTGCCCCAGCCGCACAACCGGTTGATTATCAGGCGATTCTGGCGTTGAAGAAACCTGTCGACCAGCGGACCGCTCAAGACCAACAGGCGATCTTCAGCGCGTGGCGGTCGAGCCTGACTGATGAGCCGTCCAAAGCAATCAACATCGAGATTGCCAACCTCTATAAGGGAATACCCGAGCCGTTGACCTCGATTCTGCATGTGGCAGAGCGGAGTCCTGAGCAGACGCGGCAGACCTATCTGCTCGATCGTGGAAGCTGGGACCGGCCGACCAATCCGATTGAGCCCGCCTTTCCTGCGGCGTTCCATCAAAGTACCGGAAGCGATCGGGTCAGCAGGCTCGATTTCGCCAGGTGGATTGTCAGCCCGAAGTCGCCACTGACAAACCGGGTGGCAGTCAATCGAATCTGGCAATCGTTGTTTGGAACCGGGATCGTCGAGACTTCCGAAGACTTCGGAACGCGGACGGCTGTTCCCGAGCAATTGGAAGTGCTGGATTGGCTGGCCGTCGATTTTGCGGAGACGGGTTACAGCCAAAAGAAGCTGATTAAGTCGATTCTGACCAGCGCGACTTACCTTCAGTCGTCAAATGCGTCCAAAGAGAAGTTAGACAAGGACCCACGGAATCGATTTCTATCGCGCGGTCCCCGTTTTCGGTTGGAAGCGGAAGTGCTGCGGGATACGGCCCTGACAATTGCGGGGCTGATGCATCCACAAGTGGGTGGTCCCAGTCTGTTTGCTCCGGTCCCACAAAGTGTGCTGGACTATAATTACTTCAAGCCAACGTACTGGAATCCGCCGACTGGCCCCGATCGATACCGGCGTTCGATGTACATGTTCCGCAAGAGGTCGATGCCCGACCCCGTGCTCAGTAACTTTGACGCACCGAACGGGGACTTTTCCTGTGCGCGGCGAGTTCGCTCGAATACGCCTCTGTCGGCTTTGACGAGCCTTAACGAAACGGTCTTCGTGGAAGCGGCCCAGGCGCTGGCCATTCGCATTCTCAAGGAGGGGGGCGAAACGGATGGAGAGCGAGCCGACTATGCCTATCGGCTATGTACTTCACGGCCGATTACCAAGATGGAGCAGAAGCGGGTACTGGAGTTGCTGTCTGAGACTAAGACGCGGCTTAAGTCGCGGGAACTAGTGGCGAGCGAGATTGCTTATTCACCCTTTACCAAACTTGATGCGATACCAGCTGATGCGACTCCAAACGAGATCGCAGCCTGGACTGTGATTGGCCGAGTGCTGTTGAACCTGGATGAAACGATTACAAAAAACTGATGGCGTGAAGTTAGGAACTGACCAGGATCTGGGGCTGATTCCAGCGAAGATGCTTAGGAACGATACGGGGAGGTAAACCACGAATTAGACGAATCGGACGAATGGGGAAGGAGAAAAGAGGTTTGGGTGGTTTTGGGTTTATTCGTTCGATTGGTTTGATCCGTGGTTTGTTGTCTTCGGTGTGACCTGTTGAGAGATCAAAGTCGGTGCGCCCTGACGTGCCCTGCGAATATGAACAACTACTACTTGTGAGTTTTTGGTTTTCTTGTACGGGACTGATTCAATGATTGGCGACTCCAAAATCGATGCTCTTGTTTCTTCGGCCATCAGGCGGAGGTGGTTTCTGAAGGACTGTGGATTGGGACTGGCCGGTGCGGCGCTGGGGTCGCTGATGGCCAAGGATGGTCTGGCTGCAGCGCCGAGTGCTGCGGGAGCTGGACCGCTGGCTCCGAAGGCGCCTCATTACCCGGCGAAAGCGAAGCGGGTCATCTATTTGTTTCAGGCAGGGGCGCCGAGTCATTTGGAGTTGTATGACCCCAAGCCCGAGCTGGCCAAACGGGATGGACAGTTGCCTCCGGCTGATTTACTGAAGGGGTATCGGGCCGCCTTCATTAAGCCGAACTCGGCCTTGTTGGGTCCGAAGT
>JAIXVG010000231.1 GCA_027483145.1 Planctomyces sp. | reverse complement strand
GTTACCGTGCCGACTTTGGTGCAGACGAAAACTCCAACGTCGGCCCCAAGCTGCTGGCTAGTTTGACGATCCGCAAATACTTATCGACGCCGCCTCGTTCGACTTTGCTTTCGATCTCCTGACATGCTGCCAACGCTAGCTGGCTGATCTCTGAAAGCGCGGTACACACCTGCTGCCGTGTTAGTTTGACAGGTGGCTTTCTGACCCTGTTCGTGTTCTGCGATCCGCACGTTTTGCAACAGACTTCTGGGGCGACGTTGTCAAAGTGTTCCGCTACAGCCCCACAGTCGTAGCACTTTCTCTCATGACCTTGAGTCAAAATCGATCTCCTTTTGAAAACCTAAAAGCGAGGTAATTAGTCGTTACCCGGCACAAACTCTGGATGCTGGGTCGTCATGTGCCGATGCAGCTCCTTGAAGAACCGATTGCAGCATGGGCAGACACCGTTCTTGATTCGGTTCTTCAGCCTGGTCTTGGCAGCTTTCTGAGCGATCAACTTTCGTTCGGTGGCGTACCGTTGCCGCCGTTCATTGGCAGCCTCTGCGTCGGCCTGATCTTTCTGCGACGTTAATCTCGCAACCTGATTCTCAAGCTGCTGCACTCGGCTTGTGACGTAATACTGAACGTGGCCAGACGGACAGAAAAAGCCTTGTTGATCAATTCTCTTCGTCCGTTGAAAACGTTCAGGCATCGCAAACCGCATGCCACAGGTGCAACAGGTCTCGACGGCCAGCGTCGAATTGTCAGTAATCGTTAAACTCATAAATCCCCCTTCAACTACGCGCGGTAATCATCGGTTACCCAACAAGTGGGCTACCAGCTCGTCACGTCCTTGGCCGATGCCTTGGCCAAGATGGCGGGCATCGCAGGCACCTTCTTCGCCTGGCGGAAGCGATCGACCATATCGGCGATCAGAGCCGACTTCGTGTTGCCGACCGCTGAAAGCTTCCATTCCTTGTTCAAGGTTTCAAGCTGATCGATTTGAAACAGCTTGAGCAGGCTTTCAAGGAAATCGTCGCCACGAGTTGCCCAGGTTGTCCATGCGTCTGACAAATCAATCTTCGAATGGACCATCAGGTGTTCAATCAGCCCTGGAGTGATGAGTCGCCACGGCGACAACTCACAGTTGGCGAAGACAGTCGAGCAAAGCTTGCGAATCTTCGCAATCTCCATTTCGAGGCCGACGACTTCGTCGAACAGGGCGACTTGCTTCGCTGATTTAGCCTTAGCACCAAATAGCACCTTGTACTGTGGCTCAATCGCTCCATTAATCCAATTCGCCTCGTTCTTCACAGAAGCGTGAACGAAGAATGCGAAGCAATCCCCCACAGTTGCATCGAAATCAAACCATCCAGCGAGAACTCGCTTTTGCCAGCAGAGCTTCCACTTCGCTACTCGGCTCGATAGTTCCTTTGCCTTGTCGGCAGCCGTTTTCGCTGGCTTCGCTCTTTCTGTATTAGACTCTTTCACCTTTTTGGAGTTGGCCTTGTTTTTTCTCTTCTCAAACTGCGCATTAACCAGGTCTTCCCAGAGATCGATGTTGAAAGCGCGACGTTCAAACTCAGGTCGCCATCTATGTCGCACCTCGCGGACATCTATGGCGGCAATTTGTTCGTCTGTGAACGTGAGACTAACGCTCAACCCGTCTCGATAAACTGCCCCCTCGACTTGCTCGCTGTGTTCGTAGAGAGCAAGACTCAAAGCTTCTTGGAAATCGTTGTGTTCGAGATTTTCTGCTAATGTTTCCAACACCTTGGGCAGATCTGCCCAAGTGGCCAACTCGCGGGCATGAGTGGCAGTGATTTCGCCCGAAATCACTTTGTCTTGCCAGTCTGGTGGAAGGTTCAAAAGCCGCAGCCGATTACCAACGTGCCCTTGGCTGCAGTTCAACTTCGCGGCTAACTCCCGCTGCGAGACCTCGTACTTGCAGATCATGAGCTTCAGGCCTCGCGCTTCCTCGATCGGGCTGAGGCCTTCACGTTGGAACGAGACGAGTCGCATCAAAGCTGCCTCCGATTCGGTGCAGTCGCGGATCTCGGCTCGCAGCGACACGATCCCCACTGCTTGAGCAGCTCGCCAGCGGCGTTCCCCGTCGATCAGCTCATAGTCTCCATCTGGCAGCGATCGAACGACCAGTGGGCAGACCTGGCCCTCCATCAACGACTGGCCCAGCTCGGCCAGGGCCTCCTCGTTGAAGTGCGTTCGAGGGTTTTCAGGGGATGCCTTGATTCGGCCAATTGGAATCAACGCAGTCCGACCGCTGCTTCCCTCGATTGCAACGATCGCTGGTTCTTTGACCGGCGACTGTTTCGCGATTTCAAGGGCGGTTTCAAAAACTCGCTTAGACTTGGCTTTCGCTGTTGCCTTTTCGTCTTTGGTTTGTCGCTTCGTCGCTGCTGGGCTGGGGGGCATTTCCTTGTCCTTCAAAAAAAGGTGAGCTTCAATCGATTTCAAAACCAGCTTTTCTCGCCTCATGACGTAATCGGTTCAAAACTACTTTGCTGCCATCGAAAGGTTGCTCTGCTTTGAGCAAGCAGATCGCACCGTAACCACACTCGATGGCCGATTTGTCCCTCAGCCGCCGACCGCAGCGTTTGCAGTACGCGATCGGCGGCTCACCTTCGATAAACGATAGCTGGCCAGGTAGCTTGCCGGTCGCTTTGGGCTTGGGCATCTCAATCCCCCATCTCGATCGGGTCAAAGCCATCGGCGGCAACTTCTGGTAACTCTTCAGGATCGATTTCATCGTCACCGAAGTTGACTTCAAACTCCTCGTCGTCTTCCTCGCTGGCGACTGACACCGGTAGTGCCTTCCAGGCTGGTTGGTAACTGTTAAGCACATCTGACCTGGCGAGAGTGAGAGCCATTTGCCTCGCACGGTCCTCCGAGCACTGAGTGATCGCGTAAACCGCTGAGTTCCCGATCAACTTAAAGAACGGAGAAGCTAAGACGCGACCCGTCTCGTCGAGCACTTCAGGCACATCGACTCGGATCAGGTTCGAGGATCCCAAAGTTTGCTCCGTGACGTAGCCAGCGATCTTGGCATACCCCATCTGCTCGACGATTGCCCAAAACCCAACGGCCGGGGTTTCAATTGATTCGATCTGAGCCATTTCTTTGCTTTCATAATTGGGCGCATTTTCCACGCAGCAAACTGCGTAGCAGCGGCCAAAAGCTCGACTAGTTGCTCAAAGCAGGGCTCGACAAATGAGCCTGCACCATCTTGCAAATCTCAAGTACGATCTCGGGGTCCCTGATCTGCTTGATCGCAGACGCAGGGCCAGCCAATTCCTTGAGACGTTGCGGATCCGCGACCAACTCCGAGGCCTCGTCGATCGAGGTGTTCTCAAAACTAAATCGCAGTTGATAAGACACCTGCCGTAGCGCCCGGTCGCGATCCGCGAGCAACGCCTGGTGTCGTGCGTATCGATCCAACTGGAGGGACCGATTGGCTTTGGCGCTAGAGGCCGCAGCCAGTGTTCGCACTAGAGGCGAACAAAATTGCGACGGGTCGTGAGCACTGGAGGCTGCACCGCTCCGCCGCAATATCTCAACCAGGGCACCGCAGTGGTTGCTGCGTTTGTCCGCTGGCACTTCTTCGAATTGTGAAATTCGCTGGTTGATTCCCTCGATCGTGTACCCGACGGCCAGGGCTCGCTCGATGGTTTTCTCGGCAGTCTGAATCCCCAATGCTTTCAATCTCGTCGTCGTCGTCTCGACCTCGGGAGAGGACGAGGACAAGGGTTTTGGGGATAGGTATGTAGTGGTCGGGGAACTGGTCGGGGAACTGGTCGGGGAACTGGTCGGGGAACTGGTCGGTTTTTCCGACCAGTTCGCAAACGGTGAATCGTCGCGAAGTTCGTTGGCGAGGTCAGAGTGGCGTTCTGGGATTAGGACCCAGTAGACCGAGGGAGTGCCGCGATGGTGACTCAACTTGGCGTAAAGCCATCCATGTTGAATCAACTTTCTGCGTGCTGAGATCAGGGTTTCCTTGCTGACTCCAATAATCTCAAGCAACTGGGCATCGGTGTACCAGACAGCACCTGAATATCGTTTCGTATCTTCCATCGCAGAAATTGCGGTTGCTAATGCGAAGCCTGTTGTCGAGACAAACTTCAAAGCGCCCGACTTGAGCATCACCTTCACAAACTTGTGATGGAAAAATGGCGGGCGATTGTTTGGGTACTGCAGCTCAGGAAAGGAAAAGGCAGGCTGTTTGTTCATGCTCGCGCGTCCAATGCACAAAACACAATTAGAAAGCCTGGTGGAAGGGCTTTAACCTTCGAGCTTATGCGGCTCGCGGGCTGCCACCAGGGGAGAAGGTGGTAATCGCTTACGGTTGGCCGCACACAATTGGGAGCTTGACGCTGTTCCCCAGCATTTCACCAATCGTTTCAACTTCTGCATCAACTGCGGATTCGATTTCCCCAGCCAGGGGAACCAATCTCATCTTGCCAGTTTGCTGGTCGACGTCGAAAGCGCATCGAATCGGTCGCGTCCCCTTCAGCGTGGCGTCAGTAAAGACTTTCACGTTGAGAGTGATCTCATCGGGAATCTCGCCAAACTCGCTACTGACTTCAGATTCGATCGACCGGCCAAGTGACTCGCGACTCTTTTGAATGTTTCCGTGGCCGGACTCATTCGCGTAAAACTTAATTGACCGAATCGTTCGCAAAAACTGATCAGCGTTTTCTAGGCACCGATTGAACTTCGACCGACAAAGGAAAACAAACTCCTTTTGGCCAAGCCATTTCTCGCCGGACTCAAATCGTCGAAGCTCCACCAGCTCGGGCGACTCAACTAGGTCAACAGTGGCGCGGCCTCTTAGGTCGTCGTCGTCGTGGCGATCGTTGAACACGACGTTTACCGATTGGCGGTTATACCAGACCGTCGCGTCGGTCATCAGGATCGTGAGTTCAGCTAATGCGGTGTATCGGGCGACTTCAGCAACATTGCCAAGTCGATGCTTTCGCGGCGGGATGTTGACCACCGCCTCCTCTGCCGTTCCATCAGGGAGCACGAGTCGAACCTCGGCATAAGGTTCCGTCGGCATTGCCACCAAAGCTAGCTTGTCGTGGGCCGAGGCTGCTTTTTGAGCGGTATCCTGCAGCAGTTGCAGCGTCTCTTTGTCAAGAAAACCAGTCATCAACTCTCCTTTCAATCTTGTCGAAAACGAAAATCAGAAACCTCTTAACGCTTATGTTGACTCTTCTTCGAACATCTTTTGCTGGTCGATCTCGTCGAAATCAGGGTTGAACAAGAATCCAGCGGCAGTCGGCTTCATCTCGATCTTGGTCGATCGGTAAACGGGAACCTTGGTTCTCGCTTCGACTTCGCAGGTGACTTTGTCACAGTTACCCTCTTGGTCAACGTGCGGAGTAAAACAGAACTCCAAAAGCACCTTTCTGGCATGGGTATCACCAGGCCGATCGATACAGTCCTGCGAAGCTCGCTGCAGATGCTTCGCTAGCAATGCACTGACCTTGCCATCGGACAAGTGCTTCATGTTTTCGAACTTCAAGGCAACCTGATTCACGCAATGAACTCCTTAAAAAAGTGGAACACGAACAGAAAAACGGATGGATGCCGCGACGTTAAATCGATTCAGCGAAATGGAGATCAGCATCTTCTGCGCACAGCAATTCGGTTCTGGTAATCTGAACCTCTCGTGGCGCTTCGAATCCCAGCCACGTAACACCTTGACGACTCCTGACCACTGAAACGTCAATAACCTGCGGTTGATCACTCGGTGGAACGGTTATCCGAATCGACTCAGTTCGCACCTTCCTCGCCAGAACCAACATGTGAATCCTTTCAAGTTCAGACCAAATCGAAATCGCGGTAATACGTGATTACCGTGCAAAACAACTAACTACGGTTGAGGGCAAAGAACTCAAAGCCTTGCTGATCTGTCCACCAACCAAGCGACTCAACACCAGACGCAGCAATCTCAGCGGCCAAGTGCAACGCCTCAAAGTCGCAAGCCATCAGATGAATACCTGTTGTGTTTGGCCTCGTTGTAAGAAGGTAACTACTACCACCTTTGCGAACCTGGCCACGAAAACAGGCGTTGCCAGCGTTCACGACGCGGAACAAAAGGCCTTGCTGCACGAACTTGCCGTGCGCAAGGGTCCGCCATTCGGAATCGGTTAACCAGACGAGCGGATAAACCGCGTCGCGAAAACAAAGCACAGAACGAGCTTCAATGTCGGTCATCTATTTCCTTTTCACTTCGCGTCGACTAACAATCGCGGCTTGCTGGTGAGCAGCCTGTGCTGCGTCTCACCAGGTAACGGCTTGTTCAGCTCAATTGACTTGCCGTCCCTAACACCCGCAAGAGTGTCCTTGCTGTATTCAATTGGCTTCCGTGGTTCGGGATCTAGCAAACCACAGACGCTCTTCAAGTGTTCTTCAGCCTCTTCGATCAACATCTTGGGCAGAGTGACTAACCCGGTTGTCTCTGATCGACTGCCGAAAACGGCACGGTCTTCTCGAACCCGTCTCAGAAAGCCGATGCCGAGACCCATCGCATAGCTGCTCAGGCTCGCCGGTTTGGCCGCTTGAACCGACTTCTGAAATTGTCTTTTCAGGCAAGCGAACACGTATCTGGCCATCGCAACATTTTCGACTCGACCAGTCACGTTGAAGGTCTTGTAGACACCAACACGTTTGGGGTGACGCCAACCCCGCTTTGACTTTTCATCGAACGACAGAGATTCATAGGCATTCCAGGCAAGTTCAAATTCTTCTCGGTCAAACCTGGTCCCTATGGAAACAGCAACAAAGCAGACTTCACCAATGCAAGCCCCGATAGCTTCGACGATCGGCGTGATCAGCTTTGCCTCGAAGATCGTCTCGTGGCACAGCTTGATATCGATCGACCGGCGAGCGGCTTCTTCGGTGACGTTGTGCTCTTGCATCAGCCGACTGGCCTGGGCAACAAAGGTCGCCGCCTCTTCGGCGTTCGGCGTGCGATCCGCAACCGCCAGCAGTTTGCGAATTCGTTCGAGGATCTTTGGTTCAACGTCCTCGCTCAATTACTCGTCCTCCGATACAGATCGGTTGGGAAGATAAGCCGAGACCTGAACTCGATCGACGTCCTCCATCAACTTGCTGATCGACGCCGTCGCCCAGAGGATGAGCGACACCGCACAAGCCAAGCCAAATCCAAAAGCAATCTCCGGCAACATGCTGACTCCTTTGAAACTCAAACAACGGGAAAACCAGCCTCTCAGTTACTGCCGCGTTTGGTGGCCCAGTCGATCGGATCAAACTGTTCCTGTGGCGCATCCTTCGCAGCATCGCTTGCAATGTGATCAAGCCACTCTTGAACTTTGCTACACAATTCCGGGCCACGCGAATCGAGTTGTCTTAGGGCGTTTTCCATCTCTTCAGTTGACACACCGAGGGCCGTGAGTATGTGCAGCGTTCGAACAGCGTTTCCGCAGGAATCGTTGAACTGACCGAGCACCTGGCGAGCAACGAGCTTCTTGTTGGTGGCCGATAGAGCGCTCAGTTTCGCGGTGGACTCTGCAGTCAAACGATTGCCCACAAAGACAAACGGAACCATTTCAAGGCTAGAAGGTATCATTCGGACTCAACCAACCCGGGCAGCTTGCTCGGGCTGCTTTCTTTCATAGGCTGCCGGTGGCAACCAGACTTGGAATCTCCACGGCCGCTATCTTGCGGCCTCCAATCAAACATCAACCAATCACCTTAAACGCCCCTGGCGGATCAATTTCACGAGGCTGGGCCAACAGTGCCGCCAGTGCTCTGTCAGCTAGAAAATCGGTAGCTGCTACCTCCTGCGGCGTCGGCTTTCGGCCCTTGTAGTGCTTCTCGAAAGTCGTCGTCGAAGGGCTGTGACCCAGCTTTCGCTTTGCAACCGAGTCTCCAAAATTGTCCCCAGCGTCGGTGGCTCCAGTACTTCGCAGGTCCTTCCAGCGAAGTCTCGCCCCTGATGGAATTCCGGCCCGTTTTTGGATCGCGGCAATCTGATGGCTGAAGTGATTCGCACTCATTGGCGTGCCGTCAGGCTTTCGCCAGGGGAGGAGCGGTTGACCTTCAAAGGAGGGCAAGCTGGCAAACAAATTGACGATGTCGTCGCGGCTGCCAAGCGATATCAAAAGGACTCGGCGGGTCTTGTTCAGCTCCGCCGGGAGCCGAAGCATCTTGTGCTCCAACAGAACCACATCAGACGGCCTGGGTATCTTCAGCATCGCATCGCGGCGAAGGAG
>JAIXVG010000113.1 GCA_027483145.1 Planctomyces sp. | reverse complement strand
GGATTTTAAGTCCTGTGCGTGTCCTGCTTTGTGCGGTCCGTAGATGCAGAAACCCCACTTAACCCGTTGGCCAAGTGGGGTTTCTGTTCTTTTCCGGTGGTGATTTCGTGGGAAATCAGTCCATGGTCTTTCGGAGACGGTCAGCAGCAATCTGGCAATAGGCTGACTCCCGCTCGATACCGATCGATCGGCGTCCTGTCATCTTCGCCGCGACCATGGTGGTTCCCGAGCCGGCGAACGGATCGAGGATCTTTCCGCCCGGGCAACAGATATCGGCCAGGGATGTCATCAGCTCGGTTGGCTTGCCGGTCAAGTGGTGCTTGTCGGATTGCTTCACCGTGATTCGATAGCATCCTGGGAACGGTCCCGCGTCGTCTCGTTTCTTGCATGGACCATTGGTCGCCCATGCGATGTACTCGCATTGGTGCCTAACGTACCCCTTGTGTGGAGCTCGTGACGAAAGGCCCTTGTCCCATGCCGATATTCCTCGCCAAGTCCAGTCAGCAATTTGGACGGCATCGGTCAGGCTTGGCAGCATCCGCCAGTCGATGAAGATCAACGCATAGCCACCTGGTCTTACGATGCGTCGGCACTCGGCAAGCCAATCAGCACACCATGCTCGAAATGCTCGCTGGTCTTTTGAGTCACCTTCGAATGAGGGCCTGCCTCTCGCATCGTTGCCCTGCGAGTACTTCGCAACAGGATCGAGTGTTCGCCCCTGGATGGTTTGGCCACCGCTGCAGTAAGGCGGGTCAGTGATGAGGGCGTCACAGCTTTTGGATTCAATCAGCCTCAAGGCCTCACGGCAATCGCCATTGTACAGCTGTGTTGAATTGTCTTCATAAAACGGATTCACGGTCTTACCTCCTAAAGACTCACTGGAAAGAAACAGCAGTGAGCAGGCAGAGGCGGTGGGCGAGCCAATTCGACACGACCGGTGCGATCGGACCAACTGCCCTCGCAACTACTCGAGGTGTGCCAATTGTTCCGGCTGAGTCCTGAACGGAGAGATAGGTTTCGAGCAGCAGGCATTTGCATTCCTGACAAGGGAAGGCATGCCGTGCTGCTCTTACAGCCGGTGTGTCGGCCACTCAGCGGTTGGCGCCGCTGAGTGGCCACCCTTTAGGGAACACGTTGCGCCCTAGCCCCCCCTTGATTTTGTGGTGGAGGAAGGCTCGGAAACCGCGTTTCCAGCTTTTGCGCGCGCCCGCGAGTTTTGATTGGGGGGTCAAAGTTCCAAGTTTTGGAAGTTTGGCACAAATGCTCACAATCAAACGAATTCAGCAGGTGCGACTACTCGCCCACGTCGTCTTCGTCGACATCATTGGCCGAAGCGTCCGGTAGCGAAACCTGAAACTGTTCTGCAAGTTCCGCTCGGGCTTCCTTCAGCAGACGACACACCTGGCCTTTATGCAGACCGGCGACCAGACCAAGCATCCGCAGGTTCCATCCGCAGTAGGTATGCAGGTGCAGCATGCCCAGCAGCAGCCAGCGACGTTGGTCGTCGCCCGCGTAGTGGGTCTCGATTTCGGCCCACAGCTTTTCCTTCTTCCGGGGAAGAAGGATTTTTTCACCGCCCGTGCCTCGGCTCAAACTCATTACCGACCCTTCGGCTTAACGTCGAGTTGTTCGGGCTTGGTGTAGAGCTGCAGCCCCAGCGATCGCAGCTCCTTTTTGGGTTCCGCTTCACGCAGCATCGGAAGCAGCACGGCACGATTGAGAGCGAAGGTCAACTTCAACACCTGATTGCAGGACACTTCTCCAAACGTGCTTTTGTCAATCAGGTCTAGATGCGGCTTTAGCCCGAAGCTGACGATTGCATTGTTGATCACCGCGTCATCGTCCATCGTGCCGACGTGGCCAACGGAGGCGCTACCTGCTTTCACCTGGATTGTGCCATGCGTAAGCGGCAGGCTTTTCTTCTCCTTCGGCAAATGGGGTTTGACCCCAGCGACGCCCCAGTCGTAAAGGGACTGGTACAGTACACTCAGCCGTTCCCCGATTGTGGACCAGGTGCGACCAACCTTCAGCCTTTTCTTGGCAGCCGTGCGGTTGGCCAGCTCGGTTGCTTCCTGCTGGTGCTCCGCATTGATGGCCGCTTCAAGGTTTTCCAGCCTGGCGATCTCAGCGAGCACAGCATCGGCATCGGCCGGAGTACTAACTTGAAGGTTGAGGGACATGCGCCATCCTTGGCAAACACGACTAGAAATCAGTCACGAGTTATTAGAAAATCACCGGCGACATCCATTTCGCCAGTGACCTCACCCAGCCAGCGAACTCACTTGGAAGTGAATCTCGTCCGAAATGCAATTGCAAATGGATGTCTCATGGAAGATTTAATCCCCCGGAAACCAGTCACCTTGCGCCTCGCAAGACGCGAACTGCTGCAGGTTGACCAGGAAGCTGCCCGGCTCCGCATCACTCGCCACGACCTTTTGTCACGCTGGATTCAGCCGCATTTGGTCAAGCTCACCGCCGCGCAACGCACTCCCTAGGGGTAGGCGGGGGCATAGGGCAACCGCTCACCTTTTTAGGAGAACGGTGCATGCCTGGCATTCCTCTGCCTGAACCCAAGTCCCCTCTCGCTTCCAAGACGATCTGGTTCAACCTGATCGCTCTATTGATCAGCTTCTTGCTGTCAGGGCGACCGGTCCCCGTCATGGGGGACGAGTCCCCGTTCCCCATTGATCAAGGATTGCTCGCCAATCTAGTGATCATCATCGCCAACATCATCTTGCGATTTCTTACGAAATCACCTTTGACTGTTGCGCGTATCGACGGCCCCAACGATCAACCACCAGGCGGCGATGGCCTGGCGTCGATCCCGTTTCAACCACAGCCCAAGCCCTCGTTACCCAGCGCAGTAATAGCGGCTGCCGTCGCATTTGTATTGACCACCACGCTAGCTGAGGCCGCGGCCCCTAAAGCGATTTTGCGCGGGCCAAACTCGATCGAGGTCGGCGACATCGTCGTGTTTAGCGGAGCCGATTCAGCCAACGAACCGACCCATTACGATTGGGAGGTGACGCCAAGTCTTGCGAACCGCGTGCAGCTTGTCTCAATGGACGGCAAGGCTCTCTCCGACCAGGACAGCGAACGGGTCCAAGTCGCTCCGATCCCAGGCGAGTACTTGATCCGGCTGACGGTCTCTAACGCTGATGGTTCGTCGACAACGTTTCAGCGGATCAAGATTCCAGGTGTAGCCCCCGGACCAATTCCAGGGCCGACGCCCGCTCCTAGTCCGATTCCATCACCGACCCCTTCGCCTGTGCCTCCGGCGCCCGGGCCAACTCCAGGACCAGCACCCGCTCCTAGTCCACCCCCTGCACCACAGCCCGTTGAACCAACGTTCCCCAACAGTCCGTTTGGTCTCGCGATGCCTGCCTACAAAGCGGCGAAGTCGGTCAACAGTCCTAACCGCCAAGCTGAAGCGGCATGCCTGGTCAAGGCATGCGAAACGCTTACTGCCGAGATCGCGGCGGGAACGCTCAAGCAACCTCAGGCGATCGCCAACCGTATTGGCGAATCGATCGATCAGTGTAGTCCTCCGGCATGGGATGCGGCCCGTAACCAAATCGCGGAAGCCATTCAGAAACTCTTCTTGGATGGAAAACTCCGGCAGCCGGACGATTGGCGGACGTTGCTGATCGATCTGCAGCAAGGCCTCGCAGCGGCTGCCAGGTAAGCGTTTCAGTTCCAGTCAACCGCCTTCAGTAGGAAACTTCCATGCGACCTTGGTGGTTATGCGCATTGCTTTTGTTCGCTGGTTGCTTGCCAGTCGAACCAGAACTTCAGTGGGGCAGTGATGCCTTGCCCATCGCTGATGCTCCGCCCGATGTCGTTGGCTTGACCGGGTGGCAACCTCCTGTTGCCGAGGCCAAGGAATGGGCCGATCAATGTCCCGAGTTCGCTCTGACCAAAGAAGGAAATCCCGTTTGGCAGGACAACTCAAGATCGAACGTCCGCCACTGGGACCAGGTGAAGGCCCTCAACGGGGGGCAGGTCACGCCCCCCGGTCCGCAGGAAATCGGTGACTGCACCTCGTGGGGGGCCAAGCATGCAATCCAAAACACCGTAGCAGCTCAGTCGATTCGCGGACCTCCGGTCGACTTTGCTCCCGTCTTCGCACCCTACCTGTATGGGGCGGGCCGCGTGCTCGTTGCGAAGGGACTCTTCAAACGGGGCGACGGTTGCGACGGAGCCTCGGTCGCCAGGGCGGCCGTTGAACACGGTGTTCTCCTGGAAACTCAACCAGGCGTTCCGAAGTACTCGGGCAGTCTAGCTCGGCAGTGGGGCAACTCGGGACCACCTGCCCAGTTCGTCGATTTAGCGAAGCCGTTCCGCATCAAGTACGTTGCACGTGTTCGAACCGTCGACCAATGCCGCGATGCGATCGTGAATGGGTACGGCGTGACGATCGCCAGCTCGTGGGGAACGAGCAACAAGGCGATGCGGGTTCAAGATGGACGCGTCGTCGCCAGGCGATCTGGTAGCTGGGCACACCAGATGTGCGTGGACGCCTACGACGGTAGCGCTCCCTCTGGGCGAATCTACTTTCACATTTCGAACAGTTGGGGTGAGAACGCGCACCCCGAACCGGTTGACGATTCGCCACCAGGTGGGTTTTGGGTCGAGGCCAACGAGCTGGCGACCATTCTCGCTGCTGAAGACTCGTGGGCCTTTAGTGGCTCAGAGGGCTTTGAAGCGAGGCTCGACGTCGGCCGAATCAGACCTCGTGGTCCGCCGCGTTAAGCCGCTGACGATTCGCCATTTCGTTGAGATTTACAGGATTACGGAATTCCGTAACTAACGCGCAAACACGCTCGACTGAGCTTGGTTCATTCTTGAAAGGTAGACCATGACCCTCACCTGTCTCCTCATTGCCTGCAGTTTGTTCGTGTTGTCGCTCATCGCCAAGCGTGCTCCCGTGGTGGCCGTCTGCCTGATGGGGGCAATCTGCTTTGCAGCGATCAGTGCCAATTCCTATGCCGACGAAAACACCCTTGATCTTCAAGGGGTCTATGCACCCCTTCGAACTGCTAGCCAGCCCCCTCTTGACTTTGCTCGTTTGAAAGAACGGCAGGCCCTTCAATCCCCAAAGCCGGTCGTGAGATCATTGGGCCAGCCGCTTCCCGCCCAGATGATGCCATTCCAGCAAGTCGCTCAACCACGTTGCACCGTCTTTTGGAATGGTCGGCAGTGGGTCAGGACCTGTCGCTAATGGCCAACAAGCCGAAGCCATTCAGGCCACTTGGTTCACAGCGACCGGTGGCCAGTTTGTGCCAGCCGCAGCGGCTCTACGGCCGGGCCTGGGCCAGGTATCGGCTCGGGTTCTTGACGAAACCGGAGAACATCTTCTGCCGCATATGCCAGTCAGCGGATCCACCTCGGGACGTCCTCGCGGTCGTCGTCGACCATATTGTCCCCTACAAGGGGGACCAGCATCTGTTCTGGGACAAGGCCAATCACCAGCCTCTCTGCAAACAGTGCCACGATCGCAAGACGGCAACTTGCGACGGCGGGTTTGGTCGCCAATTGAAAGCATCGCACTGTGGGTAAGCGGGGTCCCACGCCAAAGCCGACAGCCCTCAAGGAGCTGCAGGGGAACCCGGGAAAGCGGCGGCTGAACTCGGCCGAGCCGAAACCCGCTGCGGCAGTCGATCTCGCTGCACCACCCGGATTGAAGGGTGATGCCGTTGATGAGTGGAATCGGCTGGCCCCGCAGTTGGCCACTCTAAAGATTCTTACCGATCTCGACCGAAACGTGCTCGCCAACTATTGCGCCTGCTTCGGCCTGCTGCAGGAGTGCCAAGCATGGCTCGCCGGAAACGGAACGACAATCGAGGTCGAAACGAAGAACGGGACCTTCACAACGCAGGCACCTCAGTTCACGCAAGCGATGAAACTGATGGCTCAAATGAAAAGCCTGGGAGCCGAGCTGGGTCTAAGTCCGTCGAGCCGCAGCAATCTGAAGCCCGACAGCGATCAGCCCGGGGCCGCACTCGCCGCGTTTCTAGCGGCCAATCAATCGCCCCAGAAGTAGGCTCGGTCGCGCAATCTCCATCTCCGCAACACCGGTTGATATCGCTAAAGCGCAAGGCCCAACGCGAAGGTTGGGCCAAGTACATTCGTAGCGAGAACGACGAACGGGCGGTACTCAACGGTTGCTGGGTCGATCTCCGTAAAGCTGACTATGTGAAGCGATTCTTCGGTAGCTTCTTGACCCACTCCAAGGGGTCAGATTTTGCCGGTCGTCCGTTTACCTTGTTGCCTTGGCAGGAAGACCGGCTGTTCATTCCGCTGTTCGGTTGGCAGAAACGGGACTCCCGTGGCCGCATCATGCGGCGGTTTCGCAAGGCCTACGTCGAGGTTCCCAAGAAGCAAGGGAAGTCAACGATCGCCAGCGGTATCGCCCTCTTCATGCTGGTCGCTGATGGCGAGCCAGGGGCCGAAGTCTACTCGATCGCCAACACGAAGCACCAAGGCTCGATCATTTTCAAAGAGGCCTTGAACATGGCTAAGGCCTCTCCAGAACTGAGGGCCTTGCTGAAGTTCAATGAAGGGGCTTTGAACATCGCGTTCCCCGCGACACGCAGCCTCTATCGCGTGCTCAGCGGTAACCCGCGATCGAACGAAGGCTGGAACGCCAGCTGCATCCTGGCCGACGAGCTGCACGAATGGCGAGGGGCACGGGGCCGGGCCTTGTACGATGCCATCCGTTATGCGTTCGCCGCACGGCACCAACCGCTCTTCTTTCAGATCACGACAGCCGGTGAAGATACTTTGTCGGTTTGCTACGAGCAGCATCAATATGCGCTGGCCGTAGCGAATGACCGGTTGATCGATGAACAGTTCTTCCCGCTTGTATACGCCGCAGATCCAAGCGACGACCCGTGGTCCGAAGCGACCTGGCGAAAGGCCAACCCCAGTCTGGGCGAGACAATCAGTTTCGAAGGGATGGCCGCTGATGCGAACGAGGCCAAGCAAACCGGCCTCAGCCAGGCCCGCTTCAAACGCTACCGCTTGAACATCTGGACGACTGGCGACAGTCCGTGGATTGACATCAACAAGTGGCGAGCCTGCGAGGTTCCCCCTCGGGACATGAGCGGCAAGCCCTGCTACGTCGCTCTGGATCTTTCACGCACTCAAGACAGCACTTCGGTACAAGCACTCTTCCCTCTGGAAGGAGACGCGTTCTACCTGCAATCGTACTTCTGGCTCCCAGAAGCAAGGGCCAGGGAATTGACTGGATCAATCCCGTGGGACATTTGGGCGACGCAAGGCCATGTCTTCCTGATCCCGGGCGAAGTTGTGGAGTTTGGGCCGATCGAAGATTTCGTCGTCCAGTTCGCGCAACGGCACCAGATTCTACAGATGGCCTTCGATAACTGGATGGCGGCCGATGTCATCCAGCGAATTGAAAACCAGAGTCGCATTGCGACATTGGCATTCCATCAATCGGCCAGAAACTTCAGTTCACCGACGGCAGAATTTGAACGACTGATTCGAGCCAAGCGGATCCTCCACCCGCCGAACCCCACGATGGAATGGATGATGCAAAATGCTGTGGTGACGACCGACAGCTCCGGCAACATTAGAGTTCGCAAGCCTCAGCAAACTGATAATCGAAAAGTCGATGGACCCGTTGCAGCCGTGATGACCGTGGGCCTCGCCCTGGCTGCCCCGGTCCCGCAGAGCAGTTTTTACCAAACGAATGAAATGGAATTTGGATAAAAAATGCTTGCAGGTCTCTTGAAAAGTGTGGCTGGTCTATTCGGAACTCGCTCGGTCCCGACCGACCCGAACGCTTTGTTGGCGAGCACTGAGTTTTGGGACCGCCTCTTCGGTAACTTCGAAACTGACTCGGGTGTATCGCTCACGCACGAACAGGCTCTTAGCCTCGCTGCCGTTTGGCAATGCGGCAGTATGATCGCGAACGATATCGCCAGGCTCCCACTCGACAATTATGCGAGAGGCGAAGGGGAAGTTCGGTCGATCGACCGTCGCCATCCGTCTTTTCGAATTGTCAGGCGACGCGCGAACCCCGAACAAGGAGCGTTCAACTTTTGGCGCACGATCGGCATTCACGCTTTGGTATGGGGGAATGGTTATTCGTTCATCGATCGCGATGGAGCTGGTCGTCCGCTGCAGATGCTGCACCTCCTGCCGGATCGGACTTACGCTCAGCGAATCCAAGGCAAGCTGTGGTACGTCACGGAAACGACTCGCGAAGATGGCTCGCCCTGGCTGAAAGCCTTGTACCCAGAAGATGTTTTCCATTTGAAGGGTTTATCGATAGACGGCATCAAGGGGATGGATGTGATCCATACCGCCCGGCATACGCTGGGCCTCATGTCGGCGTTGAATAAGTTTGCGTCTCGATTCTTCAAACAAGGTGCCCGAGCTGGCGGCGTCCTGGAAATCCCGAACACCGTCCTTCCCAACATTGCCGACAAGATGGAGGAAGGGTTCCGGAATTCAACCGGTGAGGAAAACTGGTTCCGGACGGCCATTCTTCGCGATGGAGCCAAGTTCCACACGAACCAGATCTCCCCAAACGAAGGGCAGATGCTGGAGTCGCGTCAGGAACAAATCCGCGAAGTAGCCCGCATCTTCAACTTGCGGCCGAGCCGCTTAGGGCTAGACGATTCGGTCTCTTACAACAGCAAGGCCGAAGACAATCGTGACTATCTCGACACGACTCTCAGCCCGTGGCTGCGAGCCATCACGGACGAGTGTTACATGAAGCTGCTATCGGCGGCCGAACAAGCGGCCGATAGTCACTTCTTCGAACACAACACTGCCGCCCTCTTGGCCATGAACACCCTGCAGCGGTACCAGGTCTACGAGATCGGGGTACGGGCCAGAATCCTAAGGCCCAACGAAGCGCGGGCCTTCGAGAACTTGCCACCGTACCCCGGAGGCGACGAGTTCCCGAATCTGCCCGGTGCGAGTGCCACACCGATCATCGCCGATCCAGCCCCGGCCCCACGGGGGAAGCGTCGCCAAAAGCGATAGCGCAACGCGCAACGACATGAAATGGCAAGATCCCGAATTTTCTAGGAAATAGTTGATGCCACCTCAAATTGAACGCCGCTTCCACAATTCGCTCGTCACGATTGAACGCCGCGACAAGGGTGCCCCGGTTCTCAGTGGCTACGCCGCAGTGTTCTACCGAGCTGGTGATCCGGCCACCGAGTACGAAATCTGGCAGGGCTTCAAAGAGCGAGTCATGCCTGGGGCGTTCGATGCCTGCCTGGCGGCTCAGGCCGATGTCCGCTGTTTGTGGAGCCACGACTCTCGTCAGGTCCTCGGCCGCTTGCCAGCAGGCACCCTGCGATTGAGTGTTGACGCGACCGGACTGAAGTACGAAGTCGACCTGCCCGACACCCAAGCCGGCCGCGATGCAATCATCTCCGTTGAACGTAAGGACGTGACTGGGTCGTCGTTCGCCTTTCGGTCCGAGCGGATCACTTACGCCGAAGAAGGTCAAACGGAGATCCGCGAACTACAGGTGGTCACGTTGATCGAGGTGAGTCCCGTGGCGTTTCCCGCCTACGACGGTACCAGCGTTGGCGTCAGGGCTAGCAATCTCGACGACCTCAAGACCGAGTTGTCGGCACGCCATGCGCAACGTAAGGCCTTAGAGAGAAGCCGCGATCAAGTCGCGGTGCAGCTGATGAAACTGACGTTGGATTCCTAAAGGAAGGCGTGCCATGACTCGCGAGGAACTGCAGAAGAAGGTCAACGAGCTGGGTGGCCAGCTTCGCGGTAAGATCGCCGAGTTCCACAAAGCTGGTGACGAATGGAAGGATGCTGAGCAGCGGGCCGCCTACGAGAAGGTGAGTGCCGACTACAACGAGGCCCGCGCCGCACTCGAAAAGGCCAACTCGGTCTACGAAGTCGAACAGCGGTTGAACGAAGTCGACAAGTTCGAAACCGAGTCTCGCAATCGCACGCTCCCCGGCCGGGAAGATACCTCGCCTCCAGGCAGGTCTAATCAAAACCCTAACGTGGTTTCAGAAGAAGAACGCTGCATAGCGTTCTCGGCGATGCTTCGATCCATGCATAACATGGATGTCAGCAAAGAGGAACGGCACTTGATGCGTCGTTGCCGTCTTGGGAATCGATTCGGCGTCAGATCTCCGTCGCATAACTTGATGCTCGCCTGGCAGCGGCAACTCCGCCGCCGTCCGATTGGCGACGATGGATTTGAGCGAATCACCGACGTCGAAGTCAGCGCTAACGAACAGCGTGCCTTGTCCGCAGTGACCGGAAACGCGGGCGGTGCCTTGGTGCCAGCCAGCATGCTGAAGGCGCTCGAAGTCAATCAGATCGCCTGGGGAGGGATGCGGCAGGTCGCCGATCTCTACACGACTGATGGCGGCG
>JAIXVG010000202.1 GCA_027483145.1 Planctomyces sp. | reverse complement strand
GCAGGCATGATTCCACATTACCACCGGGGGCACTGTACCACGATTCGGCGGCCCACATC
Source organism: Planctomyces sp. (assembly GCA_027483145.1). Lineage (GTDB taxonomy): Bacteria > Planctomycetota > Planctomycetia > Planctomycetales > Planctomycetaceae > JAIXVG01. The sequence continues at coordinate 4,237 of JAIXVG010000202.1, read as the reverse complement.
TGCCCAGCAAAGTCAGATATTGCGATGCAACTCGGTCAGTTGGCGAAAGTCTTCAGCAATGCCGCAGCCGGATGCAGACCGGTACGTCAAGCTGGTTGTCCGGGCTTGCCACGGCGTTCTCTTTTGACCAACCACAGCTAACCCATCGTCGGGATGATCTTGACCTCTTTAGCCCCGTCCTGGTTTGGTTCCCAGACGACCATGTATGCTCCTGACCCAGCCGACGAGACTCCATCGCTATCGGACGAAGATGTACCATCGTCAGAGAGCGAGGCAAATGCTGCGATCTCCTGCCTAGCATCCAAAAAGATTTCACGGCCTCGATTTTCGAGGAAGTATGGCCCACGCATGTCGGCAATTGGATCGAGCCAGTCTGGAAGGAATCTCATGGCGGTTACTCCTGCTGGCCCAGCCACTGAATACACACGCAGGTAAGGCCTGCCAATCGCACTCCACGGGATCTGTACGACAACTCACCCAGCGAACACCCACAAACACACCCGAAAAATTTCCATTCGAGAACTTAGGCAGCAACCTGCGGGCCAATTGGCGTCGTATAATGAAGAAATACTGGTAATTTCAAAAACATCCCTTCGCCAATCACCTGAAACAACAACCCGCAAGGGAAAACCAAGAGGAAACGCCCGCGAAGCCCGACTTTCCCACCCAGTTCCCCATCGCTGGTTGCTCCGTTTGCAGGCAGCACGTCTGCCAAAAAATGTTGCAATCCCCTGATTCCTGATACCCAGGCGCCGCTACTCAAAATCCGTTCTGGAGTTGCCAAGAACCCGGCCGTCTTAGACCATCCATTCCAGTAGTTGTTTCAAATCGTCCATCCCTCGGGAATAAGAATGTCCGACTTCGATTTCGACCTCCTCGTGATTGGAACAGGTCCCGGCGGCGAAGGAGCTGCCATGCAGGCCTGCAAAACCGGCAAACGGGTTGCAGTCATCGAGCGAGCTCCCATGATCGGGGGCAACTGCACCCATCTGGGAACGATTCCCAGCAAAGCCCTGCGCTATGCCATCTTCCAGATGATGGAGGTCAACTCAAACCCACTGTTCCGGGCACACGAGCTATCAGTCAACCTGACCTTCCCCGAACTCCGCAAAACAGCTCGGGCGGTTATCGATCGTCAAGTTCAAATGCGTAAGGGCTTTTACGACCGCAACGATGTTCCCATTTACCATGGTCAGGCCCGCTTCGTCGATTCGCATACCCTTTCAGTGGTTGATGCTAATGGAATGACCGAGATGTTAACGTCTCAGTCAATTGTGATTGCAACAGGTGCCAGACCATTTCGTCCGAAAGATATCGATTTCACCCACCCACGCGTCTTCGATAGCGACACGATTTTGAATCTGGAGCTCGATGCCAAATCGATCACCGTTTATGGTGCGGGCGTCATTGGCTGCGAATATGCCTCCATGTTTCGCAACCTCGACATGAAGGTAAACCTCGTCAATACACGCGATAAGCTCCTCGAGTTTCTCGACGAAGAAATCATTGACGCTCTTGCTTACCACTTTCGTGATCGCGGCATGCTAATCCGCCATCGTGAGTCTTACGAAAAGATCGAAGCCAACCATGAGGGGGTCACGCTCCACCTCAAGTCGGGAAAGCAGCTTAAGACCGATATCCTGCTGTGGGCAGCCGGACGAAGTGGCAACACCGATGGACTGAATCTCGAAGCGATCGGCATCGTTCCCGATCCACGGGGCAATCTGCCAATCAACGAGCATTACCAGACGACTATCCCTCACATCTATGCGGTAGGCGATGTCAACGGTTTCCCCGCACTGGCGAGTGCCGCCTATACACAGGGCCGCTATGCAGCCAGCCACATGCTGGGGGAATCTCCGGCGAAGGCACTGGTAGAAGACGTTCCAACGGGCATTTATACCAGCCCGGAAATCAGTTCACTCGGAAAAACCGAACGGGAACTGACCGAAGCGAAGGTCCCTTACGAAGTGGGACACTCACAGTTTAAAAGCCTGGCCCGTGCCCAGATAACCGGGCAGACCGTTGGCATGCTGAAAATTCTTTTCCACCGCGAGACGTTGGAAATCCTCGGCATTCACTGTTTTGGTGCTAACGCCTCGGAAATCATCCACATCGGCCAGGCCATCATGCGGCAGCCTGCCCCCAACAACACCCTGTTGTACTTCATTGAAAGTACGTTCAACTATCCGACCATGGCCGAAGCCTACCGCGTTGCGGCCCTAAACGGCTTCAACCGGGTGAGGTAGATATCGGCCTCGCTTGAGTTAATGCGTTGGCCCAGGACATAACGTCACCTGAACTCGGCTCGTAACGGAGATTGCTCTGGTGCCAACGAACTTCGCTTTTTTTGAAGCCTCGATATTGCAACTGGCCACTGGCATTTATGGTTTGTTGGTCGTAGGGCAAGTACACGGGTCTTGGATGCAGCGAGGGCAGGCGAGCCCATACTTGTCGGCAAACGCCTGACCCAGGTCGACGCCGGCGATGTTGGCCAGGGTTGCCAGCCAAGCCAAGACATCGGCGAATTCTCGCGGGAGGTTGTCATCCGGGGGGGACCGGAGGGCGGATGAGAGCTCGCCCACTTCTTCAACAAACCACATAAACGTACCCGGCAGACCGCGCGCGGCATCCTTACTGCCAAAGAGGCGACTGACTTGGTCTTGAATTTCTCGCAAACTCGGCTCAGGCATAGCAGCTTCAAATAGCTTGAATTGAATGGAAACTAGTCGTCAGAAGCGATCGATGTTCTTAACAGATTGAGTCTTCAAATTGCAAAGCTCACTTGGGTTAAGACAACTTTCAACCCCCATCAATCTCACTCGTTCCGCACCGCAAGTGGAAGCCCAGTTTAGAGACTATCCGAGATTCCCGTGTTGCAGCGATGTCGTCGAGTCACTCCAGGGGTTTCAAATAGGCGCAATCTGTTTCCTGGATCAGTTCCAGGAAACCTGACCAACTTCACCGACAGAGACACCGCCTTTGGCCAGTCAGCCCAGAATACTGGCTGATTATCAGCTCTCGCGTGCCATGCCCCTTGCTGACGCTTCGGGCTACGGAACTAGGAAGCGAAAATCGAACCAGTATCGCAGCAGGCTGCTTCCGCTCTTGCCACCTTGTGCCCGAAGTGAGCAACCTCAACAACTTGTAGCCCGAAGCGTCAGCGAGGGATCTTCACCACTCAGAGCTTATCCAGGAATCCCCTGAACAGCGATGTCGGACGAGCACGCCAAGCTTCCTCGATTGTTCCCATGGCCAGTTCCACTCTCGATGCGCTGCAGCTTCCCAAACACAAATCTCGCCTAAGGCGCTGTTGCAGTGGGCAGTGTCGCCTTGAGTCGCAGCGCCTCGGGATGTTTGGCATTTTGTTTCAGAATCGCGTCCAGCACCTCGCCAGCCTCGTTCATGTTCTTGTTGGCAATCAAACACTCCGCCAGCGTTAACTGCTCCAGCACCCCATACTCGGGAGTCTCAAGGGCCAGCCGGGCCGCTGCAACCGCCGCTGCCGAATCACCAAGCTTCAAGCGCGACTCGGCCAGCAATCGATGGGCATCAGCACTTTGAACATCGATAAACAACGCCTTTTGTGCTGCCTTCGCTGCTCCAGCCGCATCACCAATTTCCAGCAGCAGGCCAGCCAGTTCTAGCTGCAACTCGGCCGAGTCAACTTTTTGAATCGCCAGAATCTGCAGCCACGCAATCCGTTCTACCGGCGTCGCGATCTCGGGCTTCTTACGGGCCAGACTGGCTAACCGCTCAGCAAAGGGCTGTCGCTGGTCTAAGGGCGTGCTGGCAGCTTGAGCCACGCCTTGTCGCAACACTCTGGCCGCAGCTACCTCGTCTTTGCTCTTAATGTAGAGCTGGGCCAACAGCAGTAAGGCTTCCGAGTGAAAACTCCCCTCTCTGACTGCATCCGCCAACCGCTGAATCGCTGCCGCAGTCTGGCCCTTCTGTTCCAGAACAAGGGCTATAACAATCGCGCCGGTCATATTCTTGGGAGCCGTTTCAAGCAGTCGCGACGCAGCTGCTTGAGCATCGTCGAATCGCTTTCGTCCTACGAGCGACAAGGCATACTCGGCCAACGTTGCTTCATCGGCAGACTCTTTTTGAGCAGCCGCTTCCAGGGCTGCGAAATCTGCTCCAGAGCCAGACTTGCCTCCCCCCGCAGACGGATCGGCTACCTGGGCACTGCGGTGGTGACGGGCGTGCTGTGTGCCGCGCTCGCGTGGGTCCTGTT